>DAVZJH010000007.1:0-38539 GCA_052272885.1 Anaerovibrio sp.
GGCCGAGGTCTGCAAAACCTCTATTCCCCAGTTCGATTCTGGGTGTCACCTCCAAAATGACATATTCCCTGAGTTTTCTCAGGGTTTTTTTATTGCCATTTTGTTCTAAAAAGCATATAATAAATGTATAACTAAAAACGAGAATAGAGGTTGACTAATGGCAGAGAATAAGTTCAAGTTTACGGATAATTTGTTGAAGGTGTATAACTATGCCTTTACGGAGGAAACAACCTATGGCTTTTACAAGCCTAACGAGGCTATGTATGTTGGGGTGCGTATGACTGAGAAGCAGTACAACTGCCCTGGCTGTCATAAGGTTTTTACAGTTAAGATTCGTAATGACAATGATGGAATTCTGTATTTTTCCAAGGGCAGGATTGCTCAGCAGAAAAAGGTCTATGAGGAGCTGGATAAGGATTTTCCTGCTGATTGGGAGCTGATGGAGAAGCCTTATGCTTATCAGCTAATAGGCTACTGTCCGGATTGTGCTGCTGAGAAGCTGGCAGCATCTCAGGATAATGGACAGCGAATCAACAATCTGTGTCATGAACTGTATCTTCAGGATATGCTGGTATATGACAAGGCTAGACAGTTCACTACAGATGCTGTGGAGAAAATGGCTGGCGGGTATTCAGGAGCCAGAGGAGCTGACTAGATTTGATTTAACCAGACCAGAGATTGTGCAGGAGCTTATCTGGATTATGGTTCTTAGTGATACAGAGGCCTGTGAGAAGGCACTGCAGGAGTATAGGGATGCTGTGCAGCCTATTTTATACGAGCTGAACCAGCTGCTGGAGAAGGCTACACCGGCCTGGAAGGCCTATGCCCCAAGAAGCTCCAGTCTGCCAGAGTCCATGTCTGACGGGGAATATCATGAGTATACTTTGGCTTTTCCAGCTGATGATACGGTAGGCCATGATTTTTATTTCCCTCGTATGGTGGAGAAGTCCAGAGTAGAAATGTTTGTTAAGCAGCCTCGTATGGAGTCTATTCAGGATTTGCTGTCAGATGCTGGTTTCCAGGAGCAGTGGATTGACATGGTGATGGACAAGTCTAACGAATTAACAAGATAATTGGAGATTAAAAATGAAGCGAATTGTTATGTGTGTACTGGTGCTTTGTATGTGTATGCTGTCTGCTACAGCCTTGGCAGCCAAAAAAACTGGCAGTTTGCAGGCAGAGGACTTTGCCTACAAGGGAGTGGCGCTGGGAGACGATGCTGCTTCCTTAACCGAAAAGCTGGGAGAGGCAGATTTTGACACAGACATTGTGGTGTTGGATCAGACCGTTAAGGCCTATGTTTATGGCTCAAATTTGAAGATAGCCGTAGATCCTCGTAATGACAAGGTTGTGGCGATTCTTTGCAAGGATAAGGACTACAAGGCTAGAGATGGTGTGACTTATGGCTCTACCAGAGCCAAGTTGCTGCAGGTATATGGCAAGGGAGACAAGCTAAAGCGGGATGGGGAGATTTATTATGTTTACCGCAATCCTGAGGATGAAAAGCAAAAGCTGATGCTGTCTTTGGAAACCACTAATTATTATGTAGAAAGCTTCCTGATAACAAGCCTGCCTCTTACAGAGGAGGAGCAGGCTGAGTATGATATGGGGGAGTTTCCTACAGAGCTGGAGGATAATCAGGATGATAACAGACTGTCTGGGGGATTTAACAGCCGCGGAGAATGGTGGGCCCAGTATCAGGTTAATGACCACATAACTGTAGGCATTTAATTTAAATAGGATGTAGGGGATTGACAAGAGGAAAGCGGGTGTAGTTTCTTGAATAAAAAGCACTTGATAAGGGTGGCTCAAGGCTTGGAGCCGGCAGATTTGGTGTTAAAAAATGCTGAGGTGTTCCATGTATATACGGGAGAATTTATTCTGTGTGATATAGCCATTGCCGATGGCTATATTGCCGGTACCGGCTCCTATTTTGGCATTGAGGAAATCGATATGCAGGGCAGATATATTACGCCGGGATTCATAGATGCCCATGTACATATTGAAAGCTCCATGCTGACACCTTATCAGTTTGCCAAGGCAGCGTTGCCATGTGGTGTTACTACCATTGTGACAGATCCCCATGAGATTGCCAATGTATGCGGTGCTAAGGGCATTCAGTACATGCTGGATGCCACGGAGCAGCTCCCTTTGAATGTGTACTTTATGCTGCCATCCTGTGTGCCTGCTACGGATTTTGAGGACTCCGGGGCAGTGCTGTTGGCAGAGGATTTGGAGCCTTTTATGGAGCATCCTAGAGTGCTGGGCCTGGCGGAGGTAATGAATGCTCCAGGAGTATTGCAGCAGGATGAAAATGTTATGGCCAAGCTGGAGATGGCTGGCAAGGGTCGTATTGACGGTCACGCTCCTGGTTTAACCAGCAGTCAGCTTATGGGCTATGCGGCGGCAGGCATAACTACGGATCATGAGTGTATTACCAAGGAACAGGCTTTGGATAGGCTGCGGGCAGGTATTAAGGTTATGCTGCGGGAGGGTACTGCCGCGAAGAATATGAGAGGGCTTTTGCCAACAGTAAATCCTGATACAGCCCCTTATTTTATGTTCTGTGCAGATGACAAGATTCCAGCAGAGCTTTTGGATAGCGGCTATATCAATTATATGGTAAAGACCGCTATTGAAGAAGGTGTCAGTGTAGCTAATGCTTTGCAGATTGCTACTATCAATGCGGCTCGTCACTATAATATCAAGGATGCAGGAGCCATATTGCCAGGACGCAGGGCAGATTTGCTGGTATTTGACAATCTGGATGAGTGGAAGCCACTGCAGGTTTATAAGGATGGCCGGCTAGCTGTAGATAATGGCCAGCTGCTGCAGGAGGGCAGGAACTGCGACAGCAGTTCCTTGGAGCATACAGTGAATCTGGCTCCAGTAACAGTAGAGAGCTTCCGTCTGCCTCTCAAGACGGAGATGGCCAATGTTATAGGCCTGGTACCTTATCAGATTGTTACCAACAAGGCTGCTTTGCCAGTAAAGCGGGTAGATGGCTGTGCCGTTAGTGATGTGGAAAATGATATTCTTAAGCTGGCTGTGCTGGAAAGACACCATGCCACTGGCAATATAGGTCTGGGACTGGTCAAGGGCTTTGGCCTGAAACGGGGAGCCTTGGCCTCTACAGTTGGTCACGATTCTCACAATCTGATTGTTATCGGCACTAATGATGAGGATATGCTGGCAGCTGTGCAAGAGCTGCAGCGTATTGGCGGCGGTATCTGTATTGCAGAGGATGGTCAGATTCGTGGCACTCTGCCTTTGCCGGTAGGAGGCTTGATGACCAATGAGCCTGCGTTAATGGTGGCCAAGCAGCAGGCAGAGATGATTGCCTTGGCTAGAGAGATGGGAGTACCGGAATTTTATTCCCCATTCCTGACTCTTGCTTTCCTTAGTCTGCCAGTTATACCATCCTTGAAGCTGACAGATAGAGGTTTGGTAGATGTAGATTCTTTTAAGTTTATTCCTTTGGAGGTTAAATAATGGTTTCTCTTAACTCAGTTGCTAAGTATAGAAGATTACTGAGTCCTTTTGGCATTTTACGCTTGGTGCTTATGGTGGCTATTGCCTGTCGACTGATGATGCCTGATTGCGGTGTGGCGGCAGGAGAAAGGGTATTACCTGATGCACCCTGGATTACGGCGCCTTCTGCTATAGTAGTGGATATGGCTACAGGTGGCATCATCTATGCCAAGGGAGCAGATGATCGTCGTTATCCTGCGAGCACTACCAAGATTATGACTGGTATTCTGACACTGGAAAATGGTGATTACGATCAGAATGTAACAGTCAGCTCTTATGCGGCTTGGGTGGAAAGCACTGGCTTGTGGGCAGGTCAATCTATGCGGGAATTTGAAATGCTGGAACTGATGCTGCTGGAATCTGATAATGGTGCTGCTACCGCCTTGGGTGAGACTATAGGGGGCAGCGAGGCTGGCTTTGCTGCTATGATGAATCAAAAGGCGCAGGAGCTTGGCATGACTGGCACCCATTTCGTAAATTGCAATGGTATGCCTGACGAAAATCATTATTCCACAGCTAGGGATATTGCTAAGGTGGCTGCCTATGCTATGAAAAACGAAATGTTCAGACGGATTGTAGCCAGCCCACGGATTATTATGCCGGATTGGGAGAACCCAGGCAGCACCTACGAGGCAGAGAATACCAACAAGCTTTTGGAGACTTATCCTGGCTGTATCGGTGTTAAGACTGGTTATACCAATGCAGCAGGAGGATGTTTAGTTTCGGCTGCCAGCCGCAATGGCAGGGAGCTTTTGTGTGTGGTGCTTAAGTCCTCAGATATGGATACTAGATTCTCGGATTCTGCTGCTTTGCTAGACTATGGTTTCCTTTGTGCAGAGAATGGTTTGGCAGAGCTGCCACGTAATTGACAGATTGGAGATACAATGAACGTAGAGCATATTCATCACTATAGCCATCATTTGGATCGAGAAATGAACATTAGGGTATATGGCCATGATGGTTTGCCATTGGTGGCTTTTCCATGTCAGAATGGAGATTGTTATAATTACGAAGGCTACGGCTTTTTGGATAATATTGCTGATTTTATTGAAGGCGGTGCTATCCAGATGTATGTGGTAGATACAGTGGATGTGGAGAGCTGGTCTGATGTACATGGGGATAAGGGCTGGAGAGCTTGGCGACAGGAGCAGTATTATCACTATATTGTGGAGGAGGTATTGCCCTGCATTTATTCCCGCAATCACAGCGGCAAGATGCCTGTGGCTTTTGGCTGCAGCTTAGGAGCAACTCATGCGGCTATTGTATTTTTGCGTCGGCCTGATTTATTTGGAGGCTGTTTGGCTTTGTCCGGCGCCTATGATGCCAAATATTTTTTTGATGGCTGGATGAATGAGGTGCTGTATCGCAATTCTCCAGTGCATTTTATGGAGAATCTGCCAACAGACCATTGGTACGTTGGCCTGTACAATCAGAGGAAGCCTATTTTTTGCGTTGGTCAGGGGCCTTGGGAGGATGAAGGACGGCGTACAACAGCCATTCTCAGGGATATTTTCCAGGCCAAGGGCATTGGTGCCTGGTGTGACTTCTGGGGCTATGATGTGGACCATGACTGGCCGTGGTGGAAAAAGCAGATGCGTTATTTTCTGCCATTTTTGCTGGAATAGGAGAAAGAAAAGGGTAATGGTAGAATAAACTGGGAAGGAAAAACTAATGAATTTTGTATTTATTTCACCACATTTTCCCCGCACCTATTGGTTATTTGCCAATAGACTGAAACGGAACGGGGTAAATGTTCTGGGAATTGGAGATTGTCCTTATGATGGTTTGGAGGATAATGTTCGGGATTCTTTGACGGAATATTACTATGTACAGGATATGAAGGATTATGAGCAGGTTTTCAAGGCAGTAGCTTTCTTTTCCTTCAAATATGGCAAAATTGACTGGCTGGAGTCTAACAATGAGTTTTGGCTGGAGCTTGATGCTAGACTGAGAACTGACTTCCATATTACTACAGGAGAGCAGTATGCTGATATTGGCCGTATAAAGAAAAAATCCTCTATGAAGGAATATTACAAAAAAGCTGGCATTCCTACGGCAAGGCTTCATATGGTATCTACTATAGAAGCGGCTAGAGAATTTATCAAGCAGGTAGGCTATCCAGTGATTGTCAAGCCAGATGTAGGGGTGGGCGCTAATGACACCTACGAGCTGAAGAATGAGGATGATTTAAAGAATTTTTTTGCCAATGATCATAATATTTCATATGTAATGGAGGAGTTTGTGCCAGGGAAGATATTGTCCTATGATGCCATATTGGATAATAAATCCCAGCCTCTGATGGAGGCGTGTACAGAGTGGCCTCCATCAATTGTGAAGATTGTAAATGAAAAGCTGGATTTGGCCTATTTTGTTCGGGCGGATGTGCCTGAAACATTGAAAAGTGCTGGCCGTGCTACGGTTAATGCCTTTGGTGTAAAAAGTCGTTTTGTCCATCTGGAATTTTTCCAGTTGGAGCATGACAAGGACGGATTGGGCAAGGCTGGGGATCTTGTTGGCTTAGAGGTGAATATGCGCCCTGCTGGAGGCTACACGTCAGATATGATGAATTATGCCCACAGTATGGATGTTTATCAGATTTGGGCGGATATGGTAACTGATAATCGCAGGATTCAGGCAGATACTCATGAGAATTACTTCTGTGTCTATGCAGGACGGCGGGATCAGTTCAGCTATGTTCATTCCCCAGAGGAAATTAGCAAGAAATATGGCAATAATATTGTTACGGCTGAGAGAATGACGGAATTGAATGTGCCTCGAATGGGCAATCAGTGCTATATTGTTAAGTTGAAAACTGAGACTGAGGTTCATGAGTTTATCAAGTTTGTAACTCAGCGAAAGTGAGGGAGCATAAATGAAGAAAATTGTTATGTGCCTTACACTGGCGCTGGTTTTTATGACCACTGCCTGTGCAGCAGGTTCATTTTGGGATTTTAAGAAAGATGAAGGAGAGAGTAAAGTGGCAAATCGTATCGCAGTTTTTGATACCAACATGGGTGAGTTTGAGATTGAGTTGTTTGAGGACAAGACTCCTATTACCACCAAGAATTTCATTGATTTGGCTCAGGAGGGCTTCTATGATGAAGTGATTTTCCATCGCATTATTGATGGGTTCATGATTCAGGGTGGAGATCCTACTGGTACTGGCATGGGTGGTCCAGGTTATACCATTGAGGATGAATTTACCCCAGAGCTGACTCATGAAAGCGAGGGTATTCTGTCTATGGCCAATACTGGCCGTCCTCATACTGGCGGTTCTCAGTTCTTTATTACCTTGGCAGCTACTCCTTGGCTGGACGGTCATCATACTGTATTTGGCAAGGTT
Organism: Anaerovibrio sp.; assembly: GCA_052272885.1. Lineage (GTDB taxonomy): Bacteria > Bacillota > Negativicutes > Selenomonadales > Selenomonadaceae > Anaerovibrio. The sequence continues at coordinate 6,875 of DAVZJH010000007.1, forward strand.
GTTAAGGGTATGGAGGTTGTTCGTGAGATTGGTCATGTTAAGACTGGTCCGCAGGATCGTCCTGTACATGATGTAGTTATTAACAAAATTACTATCAAGGATGCTGAATAATGGCTAAAGCTGTGGCACCGGTTCCTGTTAAGGGGGCCGGTGCCTATACTTATATTTTGGAATGTAATGATGGCAGCCTGTACACAGGCTATACAGTGGATTTGGCTCACAGGCTGGCCATGCACAATGCAGGCAAGGCCAGCAAATGCACCAGAGGCCGCCTGCCAGTAAAGCTGGTTTATTACGAAGCCTTTGCTACCAAGCAGGAAGCCATGAAACGGGAATGTGCTATAAAAAAGCTCAGTCGAAATGCTAAGCTAGCTTTGATATTAGCCAAGTGCGAGGGAGGCTGACAATATTATTATATAAATAAAATGTGTCATTTTACATTTGGAAAGGAAAAATATGGCATTAAAAAATAAGCTTAATATCACAGATTCCACGGAACTTGCAAGAATGGAAGAAAAGATAAGCAAAAAAAAAGCAGTGGAGCTGTTTGAAAATGGATATTTGGATAAATATAAAACAGGCTCTTTTGAGATGCTTGCGGCAATTCACAAATATCTATTTGGTGAGATATATGATTTTGCGGGAAAAGTGAGAAATGTAAATATTGCGAAAGGAAACTTTCGCTTTGCACCAGTGATGTATTTGCAAGTTGCAATAGAGAATGTTGAGAGGATGCCACAATCAACATTTGATGAAATTATTGAAAAATATGTTGAGATGAATATAGCGCATCCTTTTCGTGAAGGTAATGGGCGAAGTACCAGGATATGGCTTGATTTGATTCTGAAGAAAGAGTTGAACAAGGTTATTGATTGGAGTCTGGTTGATAAGGAAGACTATCTGTTAGCAATGGAAAGAAGTCCAGTCAGGGATATTGAAATAAAACATATTTTAAAACAGTCTTTGACAGATAAAGTTAACGATAGAGAAGTTTATATGAAGGGTATAGATCATAGCTATTATTATGAGGGTTATGTAATATATAAAGCTAAGGATTTGTAGATATAATATATAATCCTACTGTACCACTTACTAAATGTGTTACGGACATAACAGAAATTAAGGCTCGTGATATAGTGTGCAAAAGGAGGCAAATGTGGCTGTTTCATATAATCGTTTGTGGAAGTTACTGGTTGATAAGAAGATGAGCAAGGCTGATTTGAGGAAAGCCTCCGGCGTTGCGCCTAACACAATGACAAAACTACGCAGGGACGAGGAGGTCACGCTCACCGTCCTTGGTAAGATATGCAAGACCCTTAATGCCGACTACGGTGACATTATGGAGTATGTTGATGAGGAAGGAGTTCCGGAGCATGATTAACAAAAGCCAAATGACGGAAGAAGAAATTAAACTGAATTACATCACTCCTGCCATCACGGATAAATGGTCAAAATCATGTATCCGTATGGAGTTCCTTGTAGCACCTGGTCGCATTATGCTTGATGGCAAAAAAGCAAAGCGTAAAGACGCAAGTCGCGCTGACTATGTACTTTTCTACAATGATACCAGCGCATGGTTCCCTTTAGCTGTTGTCGAGGCAAAAGATAACAAGCATTCTCCTTTTGGTGGAATGCCACAGGCAATTCGCTATGCAAAAGCTATGAAGGTGCCTTTTGCTTTTTCTTCGAATGGAAATTCGTTTGTGTTTCACGATATGGGAACAGGCGTAGAAATCAAAGATATTCCAATGGATGCCTTTCCATCTCCAGATGAATTATGGAGCCGGTTCCGTGCTGACAATATAGATTTCACGGATTCAGAAGCCTCGCTCCTTACCACGCCATACCATTATCAGAAAGGCTTTAGCAAGGAGCCGCGCTATTATCAGTGGATTGCTATCAATCGTGTGCTTGCCGCTATTGCTCGTGGCGATAAGCGTATGCTGATTGTACTCGCAACAGGCACGGGCAAAACAATGGTTGCTTTCCAGATAATATGGAGACTGCTGCAAGCGAAAAAAGTTCGCCGCGTTCTGTTCCTTGCCGACCGTGACATACTGGTCAGCCAGCCTTTTACCGATGATTTTTCCCCATTAGGCACTCGCATGACCCGTATCACTAAACGTGAGATGGATACAACCCATGAGGTATATTTGTCGTTGTACCACCAAATGAAGAATGGGGAAAAGAATTTTTTTACTGCTTATGACCGTGATTTCTTTGACTTAATCATTGTTGACGAGTGTCATCGAGGCAGTGCAGATGATGAAAGTTCCTGGCATGAAATACTGGAATATTTTGATTCTGCCATTCAAGTAGGTATGACCGCAACACCCAAAGAAACCGAGGAAACTTCTAATATTGAATATTTTGGAGAGCCTGTTTATACATACAGTTTGAAACAGGGTATTGATGATGGTTTTCTTGCTCCGTATAAGGTTATCCGTGTTAATCTTGATATTGATGTGAATGGATTCCGTCCATATCCCGGAATGCTTGATATCAACGGAGAGCCAGTCGAGGACAGGCTGTACGAACAGAAGGACTTTGACCGTGTTCTTGTAGTAGAAGAACGAACAATGGCTGTGGCAAAGCGAGTATCTGACTTTTTGAAAGGAACAGACCGCTATGCCAAGGCCATCATCTTCTGCGAGGATATTCCTCATGCGGAACGGATGCGCCATGCCTTAGTCAATGAAAATAAAGACCTCGTTGCACAGGAGCCTACCTACATCGTGCAAATCACTTCTGGATCGGATGATATGCGCTACTTGGAGTATTTTACAGACCCCCACGAAAAATACCCCGTCATCGCAGTCACAAGCCGTTTGCTGAGTACAGGTGTAAATACACAGACCACAAAGCTTGTTGTTTTGGATAGGACGATTGGCTCTATGACAGAATTCAAGCAAATCGTAGGCCGCGGCACTCGTGTCCGTGAGGATTGTGATAAACTGTATTTCACCATCATGGACTTCCGCAAAAACTATGTGAAGTTTGCTGACCCGGAATTTGATGGTGACCCTGTAAAAATCAAGGATGTCGGCGAGGACGATGATTTTGGCGATGATGATACGAACACTCCGGACAACGGCGATGATACCGATACTGATGAGGATGGATTTGACAATGGTGACGGTGATAACGGCAATGACGGTTCCGGTGATAATGGTGACGATGGGAACGGTGATGAACCGGGGCGCAAGAAAAGAAAGCGCTTTACCGTCAACGGAGTCAGTGTCCGTATTATAGACGAAAAGGTAGAATATCTGGATTCCAACGGAAATTTGATAACGGTTTCCATCATCGATTACTCTCGTAATAATCTTCGCAGGCTTTATCCTTATTATGAGGAATTCCGCAAGGTATGGCTTGCCCAAAAGAAAAAGCAAGAACTGCTCGACCAGCTTCTGGAGGATGGTGTTTTCATTGACTATGTTAAAGATACGATTCCCGAAGCCCATGTGGATGATTATGATGTTCTGTCCTATATTGGATATGAACATGAACCACTTACCAAAGAGGAACGTATCGACCACATTCTCGTTTCAGGGTACTTGGATAAATTCAGCAAAGAGAATCAGGATATTATCCGCTTGCTCCTCGAAGCCTACCGGGAACACGATATTGATGAATTGAAAAACATCCGTATTTTGAATATGCCGGAGTTCATACACATTGATAAGCCTACGGAGATTGTCCGCAGCTTTGGCGGCAAACAAAAATACATGGATACGATAAATGAAATTGAGCAGCAAATCTATTCTGCTTGATGATATGGAGGACTTATGGCATTAGGAAATTTAGTAAAGCAATGGGAAACCATTATGCGTGATGACGATGGTGTCAATGGAACTGTACAGGTGTTGTCACAGTTGGTTTGGATGCTGTTTTTGAAAGTATATGACATTAAGGAAGATATGTGGGATCTGTATGAAGATGACTTTACCAGTGCCTTACCGGAGGAATGCCGTTGGCGTAACTGGGCAAAAGGAAAATCTCAAAAGGAACAGATGACCGGAGATGAATTGGTCAGCTTTGTAAACAATACTCTATTTCCCACATTAAAAGACATGGCTATCACTGCCGAAAGCTCCAGTCGCAAAGTCATTGTCCATGAAATGATGGTAGAATCCTTCAATTATATGAAGGACGGTGTGTGCATTCGTAAGGCTATCAATCTGCTCGATTCTATTGAATTTGATAATCAGGATGAACGCCACGCATTCAATGATATTTATGAAACTTTGCTGCGTGGTCTGCAAAGTGCAGGTCGTTCCGGTGAGTTCTACACTCCTCGTGCTTTGACCCAATTTATCACAGAAATGGTCAATCCAAAGCTTGGCGAGGTTGTCGCAGATTTTGCGTGTGGCACAGGCGGGTTCCTTGTAGATGCTGTAGAACATCTTACAAAGCAGGTTTCCAGTGCAGACGATGCAGAAACGATAGAAAAGACCGTGTTTGGTGTAGAGAAAAAGCAATTCCCATATATGCTTTGCACCACCAATATGCTTCTGCATGGTGTGGATTACCCACAGGTTATGCATATGAATTCGCTTGCAAAAAATGTCCGAGATTACACCGATAAGGACAAAGTGGATGTCATCCTAATGAATCCACCTTACGGCGGTCATGAACAGGAGGCAATTCTCACCAACTTTCCGGCATTGCTTCGCAGCTCGGAAACAGCTAATCTGTTTATGATTGAAATTATGTACCGCCTTAATGATAACGGTCGCTGTGGCATTATCCTGCCGGATGGTTTTTTGCAGAATGATGATGCGAGCCTGATTGCTATTAAGGAGAAGCTGTTTAAGGAATATAATGTACATACCATCATCCGCCTGCCGGGCAGCTGCTTTTCCCCGTATACGCCAATTGCAACAAACTTGATGTTCTTTGATAAAACAGGAGCAACAGAACACACATGGTTTTATCGTTTTGATTTACCTAATGGCCAGAAATTCAGTATGAAGCGCAATCCTATCACACTGGAAAAGCTATCCGCTATCATAGAATGGTGGAATACCCGTGCTGAGATTAAGGATGAAAAAGCTGACGAATCGCTGTCCGATACTTGGAAATCACAGTGTGTTTACATTGATACGATTGCAGCCGGGCAATACAATCTTGACTTCTGCGGTTTCCCGATTGAAGAAAAAGTGATTCTTTCCCCGGAGGATACCATTACTGCATTCAAGGAGGAACGTGAACACCTCGACCGTAAACTGGATGCAAAATTGCAGGAAATCCTCGACTTATTGGGGGTGGAATAATGGCATACGCAAGTGAAATCAAAGACGCAGTCCTTCAATACGCTATACAAGGCAGGTTGACAGAACAACTGGATAGCGATAGTTCCACAGACGCATTAGCAAGTACAATTGCAGAAGATAAACACACACTAATCAAGCGCAAATCAGCAAGAAATGATAAGGATTTTCCCGCCATTTCTGACGATGAGATACCGTTTGAAATACCAAGTAATTGGAAATGGATGCGAGTTGGAGAAATCGGTATATATAAAAAAGGACCATTTGGCAGTTCGCTGACAAAAAGTATGTTTATCCCAAAGTCAGATTCTGCCGTAAAGGTCTATGAACAGAAAAACGCAATACAAAAGGATGCAACGCTTGGGAACTACTACATCAGCAAGTCCTACTATGAAGAGAAAATGCAGGGATTCGCTTTGGAACCCGGCGATATTATTGTAAGTTGTGCAGGAACAATCGGAGAAACTTATGTACTTCCGAAAAACATGGAAATGGGAATAATGAATCAGGCGTTGATGCGCATGAATATTTCTGGGCACATCAATCTTGAATATTTTTTAATCTATTTCGACCATGTCCTAAAAATCAATGCTCAAAGGTCAAGTCAGGGAACTGCTATCAAGAATATTCCTGCTTTTGACATATTTAAAAAAATGCTTTTCCCCGTTCCACCCATCGAGGAACAACAGCGTATCGTTGACCGTGTGAATGTTCTGATGGAGAAACTGGATGAGTTCTCAGAAATTGAGCAACAGCTACTCGCATTGAAAGCCAACTTTCCAGCAGATTTGCGTGGTGCTATCTTGCAGGCTGCTATGCAGGGGAAATTAACGGAGCCGTTGGAGAGTGATAGTTCGGTTTCTTTTGCCTTGGAACAGTCTAAGGCTGAAAAAGAATCGTTACAGCTAAAAAAAGAAACTCGATATCCTGACATATCAGATGAAGAAATTCCATACGATTTACCTGGTAATTGGCAGTGGGTACGTCTAAGAGAAATTGTCTATAACCGTGAACAAAAGACTCCTTCAAACACGTTTTCGTATATTGATATAGGTTCGATTGACAACGTACATCAGCAGTTGAACAGTACAGAAACTATTATGGAAGCGTCAAAAGCACCATCACGAGCCAGAAAGGTTGTTCAAAAGGGTGATGTCATCTATGCAACAGTACGTCCATATTTGCATAATTTGTGTATCATCGACAGAGAGTTCAGTCATGAGCCAATAGCAAGCACTGGATTTGCAACAATGGTTTGTCATTCCTGTATTATGAATCGATATCTACTTTATTATTTGATGGCACCTGTTTGGGATAAATATGCAAATGCGACCGACAATGCAAAGGGTGTGGCTTATCCTGCTATCAACGACAAAAAACTATATGCAGGGCTTATTCCACTCCCTCCAATTGAGGAGCAGCAACGAATCGTAGAACGCTTGGATGCCTTGCTGCCGTTGTGCAATACACTTGTGTAAAGGATGGTGAATATGATAGATAATAAAGACAATCCGCTTGGACTTTTGAAAAGAAAAGAAATCATTGCCATTCTTGACGGTGATACAAAATATGGCGAATATAAATTTGAGGATGGAACTATCGTTGATATTTCTATGCCCTATATGAGTGGGCCAGATTTATGTGATTTATCTACACTTTTCGGATTGCCAATGTCTTATTCATGGGGAAAAGGAGCGGCAAATCTCAGTCGGTGGCAATACCTTGACAATCTGCTTGAGTACTGCATGAAAACAAATAGATGTTCTGATTTATTGTCACATCTATTTGGAAAAGAGCAATTTTCAAAAATGCTTTCTGGACATGGTGCTGACGAAATTGAAACTGCATACACACATATTACTCACCAAATCATTCAGAAAATTAATGGCCTTTTATACTTTGGTGGTAATGAGCTAACAATTGTCGGAAAGCAGTTTATTGTTAAACCAATCGGTAGCACAATTGCTGTGCAAGCACCACAAATAAAGTCTATTGACCGTGAATACATAAAAAGCATCTCTAACCGTGCCATGCAGGATGTGGAACAGGGAAATTTCGACAGCGCCATTACCAAATCGAGAACTCTTCTTGAAGAAACCTTCTGCTATGTCATTGAGAAAAAGGGGAAACGCCGTCCGATAACGGGGATATGATGAAGTTGCATAATCAGGTTAGAGCACTATATAATATGCACACTGATAGCAATACCGACCGAAGAATCAATACCCTACTCTCCGGACTAAATAAAATTGTATCTGCCATAGCCGAAATGAGAAACAAAGATAGTGATGCACACGGTGTAGGTGCTAATAGAATTGCAATCGGTGAACATCATGCTCGGCTATTCGTAAATTCCGCAATGACAATGGCTGATTTTATTTTGTCTGTAGAAAACAAGGCTAATAGTACACAAAAGTAAATCAATCGTCCTCTCTGCCGCAAAAGCAGTGAGGACGATTTTCGTTTAACATCGAACATATCGTGATGCCGTCATTAAACACAGTGATAACTGGAAACTTCCTTTGACTTTTGCATATGCCTATGCTACAATGTTCTGTGAAAGTGAATATGGCCTTTGAAATTGGTCCTGTGAGGCTGATAAAGGAAGCTTGTATTTTTGTGTATGTAAAAGCTATGGCTTTCTTGTGCCTTTATGGGTACAGGAAAGCCTTTTTCTTTTTTAGGTCATTGGAAAATCTGTACTATATGGCAGGATAAGAAATAAAAAGGAGTGATTGCTTTGGGAAAAAACAGCATGTCTCTTAGAGGCAGAGATGTTCTGGCTTTGGCCGACTTTTCTGCTGATGAAATCCAGATGATTCTGGAAACAGCCAAGGAAATGAAGAATATCATTCATCGTGATATCAAGAAGGTACCAGCCTTGCGGGGTAAGTCTATTGTGACTTTGTTCTACGAGCCAAGTACCAGAACCCGTTCCTCCTTCGAATTGGCAGGCAAATATCTTGGAGCTGATGTGGTGAACATTACCTCTGGCACCAGCAGTATTGTAAAGGGTGAGAGTCTGAGAGATACCCTGTACACTGTGGAGGCTATGGGTGTAGATGCAATCATTATGCGTCACAAGGCAGAGGGTGTTGCAGAATATGCTTCCAAGGTGGTTAGTCCTGTAATTATCAATGCTGGTGATGGTGCTCATGCCCATCCTTCTCAGGGCCTGTTAAATCTTTTTACCATTATGGAAAAGAAAGGTCGCTTCCAGGGTCTGAAGGCAGCAATTCTAGGTGATATTAGCCATAGCCGTGTGGCTCGTTCTGATATTCAGGGCATGCGAAAGATGGGTATTGAGGTGCATTTGGCTGGACCAAAGACCTTGATGCCTCGTTATCTCTTTGAGGAGGATGGCATCTATGTTCATGACCGCGTAGAGGATGCTATCAAGAACGCTGATGTAATCAATGTTCTGCGTATTCAGCTTGAACGCCAGAAGTCCGGCTTGTTCCCATCTCCTAGAGAATATGCCCGCATTTTCGGCATTAATGATGCCCGTCTGCAGCTGGCTAAGAAGGATGTCTTGATTCTCCATCCTGGTCCAATGAACAAGGGCTTGGAAATTTCTCCTTTTGTAGCCTATGGGCCAAATTCTGCAATTCAGGAGCAGGTACAGAATGGTGTTGCTGTTCGTATGGCAATTCTGACTCATGCACTGACTGGAGGTAAGGAAGTATGAAAACATTGATTAAAGGTGGCCGGGTTATAGATCCAGCCAATGCTATAGATAAGATTGCAGATGTTCTGGTAGAGGATGGCAAAATCGCTGCTGTAGGTGAAAATCTACAGGCTGAGGGTGCTCAGGTTGTGGAGGCTGCAGGCAAAATTGTTTCTCCAGGTTTGATTGATATGCATGTTCATCTGAGAGAGCCAGGTCAGGAGGCCAAGGAGGATTTTGCTTCCGGTTCCAAGGCAGCTGCTGCTGGTGGCTACACCAGAGTAGCTACCATGCCAAATACCAATCCTGTTATTGATACAGCAGCTCTGGTTAAGGCTATGCAGAAGCGGGCTGAGGAGGATGCTGTAGTACATATTGAGATTATTGGTGCCGTAACCAAGGGCCAGAAGGGTGAGGAAATGGCTGAAGTAGGAGATATGACAGAGGCTGGAGCCATTGCTTTCTCCGATGATGGCCATTTTACCAAATCTGCCAAGGTACTGTTGAACTGCTATGATTATCTTCGTACCTTTGGCAAGGTTATTATTAACCACGATGAGGAGCCATCTCTGGTTGAGGAGGGCGTAATGAACGAAAGCCATCGCTCTGCCATGCTGGGCATGAAGGGCCGTCCTACTGTGGCAGAGGATATTGCTGTAGCAAGAGATATTATGCTGGCAGAATACGCAGATGCCAAGGTTCACGTAGCTCACATCAGCTCTGCTCGGGCTGTAGATATTGTTCGTCAGGCCAAGGCAAGGGGGGTTAAGGTTACTGCTGAGGCTACCCCACAGCATATGACCATGACTGATGATTGCGTAGAGCTTTTTGACAGCTCCACCAAGATTAACCCTCCTTTGAGAGAGCAGAAGGATGTAGATGCAGTGCTGGAGGGTCTGAAGGATGGCACTATTGATTGCATTGTTACTGATCATTCCCCTCATGCTCAGGAGGAAAAGGATAGAGAGTATATGTATGCTCCTAGCGGCTTCCCAGGTCTGGAAACCGCAGTTGGCGTTATGATGACTGATTTGGTGCACACTGGCAAGCTGGATGTGGCTACCATGATTGAGCGCATGACTGCTGCTCCTGCCAGAATCTTTGGCATTGCGGCAGGCAGCCTGGCAGAGGGTATGCCAGCAGATATTACCGTTATAGATCCTGAGCTGGAGTGGACTGTAGATGCCAAAAAGTTCTATACCAAGGGCTCCCATTCTCCATTTGTGGGCCGCAAGCTGAAGGGTCGTCCTGTTATGACCTTTGTTGATGGCAAAATGGTTATGAAGGATGGAGAGATTTTGGCATAATTCGGAGGTGTAATTTTGAAAGGCAAGCTTATTTTAGAAGATGGAAGTGTTTTTACTGGCACTTTGTTAAATAATATCAAGGCTACTGGCGAGGTAGTTTTTAACACTGGTATGACAGGCTATCAGGAGATTTTGACAGATCCTTCCTACTGCCGTCAGATTGTTACATTGACCTTTCCACTGATTGGTAACTATGGCGTGGCTGAGAAGTTCATGCAGTCCCGCCGCTCCTTTGTTAACGGCTTTGTTATTGGAGAGCTGTGTGATGAGGGCAGCAACTGGCAACAGCAGAGCGAGCTGGCTGATTTCCTGACTCGTCAGGGCGTACCTTGTCTGTACAATGTGGATACTCGTGCTGTGACTCGCCGGATTCGTTCCGTAGGCTGCATGAAGGGCATTATTGTACCAGAGGATGCTACCAAGACTGAAATTGATGAGCTCTTTGCTGTGCCTATCAAGAAAGAGGTTGTTCAGGAGGTTACTACCCCTGAGGTATATAAGATGGAAAATGACGGCCCTAATGTAGTGGTTATGGATTTTGGCATCAAGCAGAATATCCTAAATTCCCTCCACAATCTGGGCTGTAATCTTACTGTAGTACCTGCCAATACCTCTGCTGAGGATGTTCTGGCTATGAATCCAGACGGTATCTTCCTGTCCAATGGCCCTGGAGATCCAAAGGATGTACCAGAGGTTATTGCTGAGGTAAAGAAGCTGATTGGCAAGAAGCCAATGTTTGGTATCTGCCTAGGCCACCAGCTGATTTCTCTGGCTCTTGGTGCCAATACCTACAAGCTGAAATTCGGCCATCGCGGCTCCAATCAGCCTGTTAAGAATCTGCTGAATGGTAGAGTACATATTTCTTCCCAGAATCATGGCTATGCTGTAGATGAGGAATCCCTGAAGGATCTGCCATTGGAGGTTACTCATATCAATGTTAATGATGGCACTGTAGAGGGCCTGCGTCATAAGACTCTGCCTCTGTTCTGCGTGCAGTATCATCCTGAGGCATCACCTGGACCTGATGACAATATGTATTTATTTGATCAGTTCTGGACCATGCTTACAGGCAGCAAGAAGGGGGAGTAATCAGTGCCAAAGAAGGAAAATATCAAAAAGGTTTTAGTTATTGGTTCCGGCCCTATTATTATCGGCCAGGCAGCAGAGTTTGACTATGCAGGTTCTCAGGCCTGCCGCGCCCTCAAGGAGGAAGGCCTGGAGGTTGTATTGGTAAATAGCAATCCTGCTACCATTATGACTGATACTCATATGGCGGATCGTGTATATATTGAGCCTCTGACTGTAGAGTTTTTGGAAGAGATTATCAGCAAGGAGCGTCCTGATGGCTTACTGGCTACCTTGGGCGGTCAGGCTGGTTTGAATCTGGCTGTTAAGCTGTCTGAACAGGGCATTCTGGAGAAGTACGAGGTTGAGCTTTTGGGTACTTCTCTGGAGGCTATTGAGCGGGCAGAGGATAGAGAACTGTTCAAGGAAACCATGAACAAGCTGGGTGAGCCTATTCCAGAGTCTACCATTGTAGAGGATGTGGCTTCCGCTGTGGCTTTTGCCCACGAAATCGGCTATCCATTGATTGTACGCCCCGCTTATACTATGGGTGGTACTGGCGGCGGTATTGCCGAAAGTGAGGATGAGCTGATTGATATTGTTATCAAGGGCTTGAAGTATTCCATGATTGGTCAGGTTCTCATTGAGCGCAGTGTAGCTGGCTGGAAGGAAATCGAGTATGAGGTAATGCGTGATGGTAATGACAACTGTATTACTGTCTGCAACATGGAGAATTTTGACCCTGTAGGCGTTCATACTGGTGACTCCATTGTAGTAGCTCCATCTCAGACCCTGACGGACCATGAATATCAGATGCTCCGTAGTGCTTCCATCCGCATTATTCGCGAGCTGGGGATTGAGGGTGGCTGTAATGCGCAGTATGCATTAGATCCTAATAGCAACCAGTATTACGTTATTGAGGTAAATCCTCGTGTAAGCCGTTCTTCTGCTTTGGCTTCCAAGGCTACCGGTTATCCTATTGCCAAGGTTTCTGCTAAGATTGCCATTGGCTATAGCTTGGACGAGATTACCAATGCTGTTACTCAGAAAACCAAGGCTTGCTTTGAGCCTGCTTTGGATTACTGCGTAGTTAAGTTCCCAAGATGGCCATTTGATAAATTCGTTTATGCTGATAAGACCTTGGGCACTCAGATGAAGGCTACTGGTGAGGTTATGTCCATTGACAGAAACTTCGAGGGAGCTATTCTGAAGGCTGTTCGTTCTCTGGAAATCGGCGTACATCGTCTACACATGGACAAGATGGATGGTTGGAATGACGATAAGGTTATCAAGCATCTGTCCCGTTGCAATGATGAGCGTATCTTCGTAGTAGCTGAGGCTCTCCGCCGTGGTATCTGTACTGTGGATGAGATTCACAATGTTACCAAGATTGACAAGTGGTTCCTGCGGAAGATTAAGCATATTACTGATGTGGAGAATGAGTTGAAGGAAGGAGTTATTACTCCAAGACTGATGCTGAAGGCCAAGGATGCTGGTTTGGCAGATCGTTCCATCGCTGAGGTGTCGGGCAAGACTACGGACGAAATCCGTACTCTGCGCAAGACCATGAATATTCTGCCATGCTACAAGATGGTAGATACTTGTGCTGCTGAGTTTGAGGCGGCTACTCCGTATTATTATTCTACCTTCCATGCTCAGGAGGATGAGGTTGATACCTCTAGCAAGCGCCGCAAGGTAATGGTTCTAGGCTCCGGCCCTATCCGTATCGGTCAGGGTGTAGAGTTTGACTATTGCTCTGTTCATTCTGTATGGGCACTGCGGGATATGGGTATTGAGGCTATTATTGTCAACAACAACCCAGAAACTGTATCCACAGACTTTGATATTTCTGATAGACTGTACTTTGAGCCTTTGACTGCCGAGGATGTACTGAACATTATTGACAAGGAAAATCCAGAGGGTGTTATCGTTCAGTTTGGTGGCCAGACTGCCATTAATTTGGCGGGAGCTCTTTCTAAGGCTGGTGTCAAGGTATTTGGTACCTCTGTAGATGATATTGACCGGGCAGAGGATAGAGAGCGTTTTGATGAGGTGCTGACTCAGGTTCATATTCCTCGTCCACAGGGTATTTCTGTTACCAGTCAGGAGGAGGCAATCTCCGGGGCAGCAGAAATTGGCTATCCTGTTATGGTACGTCCTTCCTATGTATTGGGTGGCCGCGCTATGGAAATCGTTTACAATGAGGACGAGCTGAGAGATTACATGGGCAGAGCTGTGCAGGTAACTCCAGATCATCCTGTTTTGGTAGACCGCTATATGCAGGGTACTGAGGTTGAGGTTGATGCTATCTCTGATGGTATTGATGTGGTGATTCCTGGTATTATGGAGCATGTAGAGAGAGCCGGCGTGCATTCTGGTGACTCCATTGCTGTATATCCGCCACAGACATTGTCCTCCAAGGTAATCTACACTATTATTGATTACACCAAGCGTCTGGCTGTTGGTCTACATATCAAGGGCTTGATGAACATTCAGTATGTAGTAGCCAATGATGAAGTTTATGTTATCGAGGTAAATCCACGTTCTTCCAGAACCGTACCATTCCTGAGCAAGGTTACTGATGTACAGATGGTGGATGTGGCAACTCAGGTTGCACTGGGCGCATCCCTGAAGGAACTGGGCTTCCATTCTGGCTTGGTACCACCAAAGCCTTATGTGGCTGTTAAGGCACCAGTATTCTCCTTTAACAAAATGACTGACGTAGATATTTCCCTTGGGCCTGAGATGAAGTCCACTGGCGAGGTAATGGGTATAGATTATCATTATGCCCGTGCTCTTTACAAGGCTATTACCGGTGCAGGTATGAATATTCCTCTTAATGGCTGCATTTTATTTACTGTTGCCAACAAGGACAAGGAAGAGATGAAGCAGCTGGCCAAGGCCTACTCTGAGCTGGGCTTTAAGCTGGTGGCTACCTCTGGTAGTGCCAAGGCTATTCAGGAAATGGGCATTGATGCTGAGGTTGTTGGCAAGATGCATGAGCGCAGTGCAGATATTATCCAGATGATAAAGAAGGGCTCCATTCATATGGTTATTAACACCATGACTCAGAACCAGGGTAAGAATGTTGCTAATGATGGTTTCAAGATTCGTCGTGCTACTGTTGAGCATGCCATTCCTTGTCTCACTTCTCTGGATACTGCCTGGGAGGTTTTGAGAGTTCTGTCCTTTATGCGGGAGCGCCGTTTGGTTTACAGCCTGGCTATTCAGGATTATGTAGGCGGTGGCGACGAACTGGCTTAATAGAAAAATAAAATGAAAATGGCAGGGGCTGCTGTCTCAGGGGGAGCCTCTGCCTAATATGGAGGATAAAATGGCTGATGATCGTTTGATTGTTGCGTTGGACTTTCACGATATAGATGATGTGGTTGCCTTGGTAGCTGAGCTGGGAGACAGTGTAAGCTTTTACAAGGTTGGCATGGAGCTGTTCTATAGTGCCGGTGCCGAGGTGGTTCCTTTTTTGAAGAATCACGACAAGAAGGTTTTTCTGGATTTGAAGCTCCATGATATTCCTAATACCGCTGCTGAGGGCTTGTGTTCCTTGATGTTCCAGGGGGCGGATATCCTGAATGTTCATGCCTCTGGTGGTTATACCATGATGAAAACTGCTGTGGATAGACTTCATGCCTTGGCTGAGAAGAAGGGTATGCCTTGTCCTAAGCTGATTGCAGTAACTATTCTCACCAGCATTAACGAAGAGGATTGGGCTGGTCTGGGTATGCAGTGCACTATTCGTGAGCAGGTAGTTCGCTTGGCCAAGTTGGCCAAATCTGCCGGTATGGATGGTGTAGTAGCATCTCCACAGGAGGCTGCTGCTATTCGTGAAGCTTGTGGTCCTGGCTTTATGATTGTAACTCCTGGTGTACGTCCAGCAGGAGCTAGTGTGGATGATCAGAGTCGTATTGCTACACCGGCTGCTGCTCTGGAGAATGGTGCCAGTCATTTGGTTATTGGCCGTCCTATTAGGGCAGCTGAGAATCCAAAGGCGGCAGCAGAGATGATTTTGAAGGAAATGGAGTGTGTAAAATGAGTGACGCTATGACTGAAAAAGAGGTTGAGGATCTGCTGATTGAAACCAGTGCTATTATGGAGGGGCATTTCCTGCTGACCTCTGGTTTGCACAGCCCGCGTTATGTAGAGAAGTTTAATGTATTGCAGAAGCCTGTATATACTGAAAAGCTGTGCCGTGCAATGGCTGAGAAGTTTAAGGATGCTAATATTGAGACTGTAGTTGGCCCTGTAACTGGCGGTATTCTGCTGGCTCATGAAACTGGCAAGGCTCTGGGTACTCGTGCTATCTTCACTGAGAGAGAAAACGGCAAGATGACCTTCCGTCGTGGTTTCACACTTCATGAAGGTGAGCGTGTCCTGATTGTAGAGGATATTGTTACCACTGGTGGCTCCATTCGTGAGGTAATTGATGTTGTCAAGGAGCATGGTGGTATTCCTGTAGCTGTTAGCATGCTGGTAGACCGCAGCGGCGGCAAGGCAACCTTCGGGGATGTACCAAGCACTGCATTACTCCATATGGATGTACAGACCTACAAGCCAGAAGAATGCCCACTGTGCAAAGCAGGCATTCCAATGACCAAAAGAGGCAGAACAGGAAAATAAACCTAAAGTTCTACTTTTAAACACTTAAATGCATAAAACCACCAGACGGGGAAAATTCCTGCCTGGTGGTTTTTTAGAAATCGAAAAATATTAAAGGCTTAGAACAGGAAGATATTATGAATGAGGTTATTGCGGAAAAATTACAGCTTCTGCCGGAGCGGCCAGGGGTTTATTTGATGAAGGACAAGGCTGGCGTTATTATTTACGTTGGCAAGGCGATTATTCTCAAAAATCGGGTACGGCAGTATTTTCAGAACAACCACCAGCATGCTCCCAAGGTTAGGGCAATGGTGGAGCGGATTGAGGATTTTGAAATCATCATTACTGGCTCTGAGGTAGAGGCTCTGATTTTGGAGTGCAACCTTATCAAGAAATATCGTCCCAAATACAATATCAGTCTCAAAGACGATAAGATGTATCCCTATTTAAAGGTAACGGTACAGGAAAAATATCCTCGGGTTTTCATTACCCGCAAGGTGCTGGAGGATGGAGCCAGATATTTTGGACCTTATACAGATGCCACTGCCTTGCATAGATGCCTGCGGCTTTTGAAGAAGATGTTTCATTTTCGTATTTGCCGACATTTGAAGGAGGGGCAGTCCTGCTTGGAGTATCATATCAAGGGCTGTCTGGCGCCCTGTATTGGTCAGGTGGACACAGAGGAATACAGAGCTATGATAGGCAAGGTCTGCCTGTTTCTGGAGGGTAAAACCAGACAGGTTGAGACGGACTTGAAGCAGCAAATGGAGGAGGCGGCGGAGGAACTGAAATTTGAGCAGGCTGCCCGTCTGCGGGACCAGTTGCAGGCTGTCCAAAAACTGGCCAAGATGCAACAGGGGATTATTCGCCGTGAAAGAGAGGAAGGTGTGAACCGTCTACAGCGGGTTTATGACCAGACTACAGGGGCAGTGGAGGAGTTGGGCCGCTATCTTGGTTTGAAGAAGGCTCCTTACCGCATGGAGTGCTTTGATATATCCCATATGCAAGGCTCAGAAACTGTAGCCTCTATGGTGGTTTTTGAAGGGGGCGTAGCCAAAAAATCTGATTACCGCCGTTTCAAAATTCGCAGTGCTGAGGGTAAGCCTGATGATTTCAAATCCATGCGGGAGGTTACCACCAGGCGTTATGGCGCCCCTGATGCAGAAATGCCTGATTTGATTGTTATTGATGGTGGCAAGGGACAGCTCAGCTCTGCTCTGGAGATTATTCGGGGAGCAGGGCATCTTTTGGTGCCTGTGGTAGGCTTGGCCAAAAGGGAAGAGGAGGTCTTTCGGGAGGGAGAATCAGAGCCGGTGATTCTCCCAAGAGACAGCCAGGCTCTTTTCCTGATACAGCGGATAAGAGATGAGGCTCATAGATTTGCCATTACCTATCACCGCAGGCTGCGAGGTAAGAGAAATATGGTGTCAGTGTTAGACCATATTGAGGGAATTGGTCCTAAAAGAAGGCAGCTGCTCTATGAACACTATGGAGAGCTGGAAAAAATCAAAGAAGCCTCTGTGGAGGAAATGGCAGGCTTGGATGGTATGAATCGTCCGGCAGCAGAGGCTGTATATAATTTCTTCTTGGCGCAAAGGAATTTGCGTTAAACGGAATTGACTAGGCTGCAGAAATAGCTGTAGACTAAATTGAATAAATTAAAGGAGTTATGGAGGCCTATATGGGACAGGTAGTGTTAATTAGCGGGGGTACATCTGGAATTGGCAAAAGGTCAGCAGAGCTTTTTGCAGCAGGAGGCTATCAGGTAGCAATTTTGGGCCGGGATGAAATCAAGGGACAGCAGGTGGCAGAGTCCCTGCATCAGGCCTATCCTCAAACAAAAATACTTTATATACAGGGTGATGTGTCCAAGGTGGAGGATTGTGCCAAAGCCGTGGCTCAGACGGTGCAATGGGGTGGCTCTCTGGATGTACTGATTAATTCCGCAGGCAGATATTTTGAAAAGGCTTTGGAGGATGTTACGGAGGAAGATTTTGATGCCATGCTAAGCATAAACCTCAAAGGAACTGTCTTTATGACAAAATATGCTGTGCTACAGATGAAAAAGCAAGGGGTAGGCAATATTGTTAATATCTCCTCTGATGCAGGGCTTCATGGCAATATGCTTTGCAGCAGCTATTGTGCCTCCAAGGGAGGAGTTAATATGTTTACCAAGGCTATGGCCTTGGAGCTGGGGCCCTATGGCATACGTATCAATGCAGTATGCCCGGGGGATGTGCTGACACCACTGACAGAGGCTCAGCTCAGGCAATATCCGGATAGGCAGGCGGCTTTGCAGGAAATGGCTTCCGTTTATCCTTTAGGTAGAATTGCTGCCGTGGATGAGGTGGCAGAGATTGTGTATTTTTTGGCTGGCAGCAAGGCTTCCTTTGTTAATGGTGCTCTTTGGAGCGTTGATGGAGGCCTAACCTAATAAAATATACAGGAATATACAAGATGATTGTTGATATATAAGTTCCTTATGTGCTAAAATTAACAGTAAGGGATTCGAGGTGAGTTTATGGGAAAGAAATTTTTGATAATTACAGCATCAGTTGGCTCAGGACACGAAAAAGCAGCAGGAGCTATAGCTGAAGGTATCAGAAAATCCTTTCCTCATGCTCGCTTAGATATAGTTGATTTTATGAGCTGGCATACATCTATTGTCAATGCTTTGATGAAAGGCTGTTATCTGAAAATGCTGGCTATGGTGCCCAATCTCTATGAGTTTATGTATCAATTTACAGCTGGCAAGAGAAAGGGTGGCTTTATTCAGCTGCTCATGGCCTATGCCATGTCTATTTCTATCAAGAATTTGCTGCGTAGATATGAACCAGATGTAATAATCTGTACACATCCTTTTCCGGCAGAGGCGGTTTCACATCTAAGTGAAAGATGGCGTAGAAGATTTTTATCCGCAGCGGTTATTACAGATTACTCAGTGCATCAGATGTGGATTTGTCCCCATATGGATTTGTATTTTGTAGGCTGTGACTTTATGGAAAAGCAGCTAATGGCAGATGGTATTAACCAGAGTACCATATATGTTACTGGTATCCCTGTGGCTCAATGCTTTCAGCATGAGCTGGACAAGGCTCAGTGCCGCCAGAAATTGAATCTGGCCATGGAGGAGCCTGTGGTGCTTATGATGGGAGGAGGCCTTGGCCTAGGCCGTATTGGCTTGGCTCTGGAGCAGCTGGAGACCATAGGGGAATCTTTGCAGCTGGTGGTGGTAGCTGGACGGAACAAAGAGCTTCTGCGTAGGGCAGAAGCCGCTAGACAGCATTCCCATCATAAAATTACAGTTTATGGTTACACTGACAAGATTAACCAGCTTATGGGGGCGGCAGATGTACTGCTGACGAAGCCAGGAGCATTGACCTTGACAGAGGCTATGTCCTTGGGCCTGCCTATGCTTTTGCATGAACCTATTCCAGGGCCGGAGACAGACAATGCCAGATATATGTCAGGCTGTGGTGTTGCTATTTGGCTTCATGCAGGTGATAATGTGGCCTATATACTAAGACAGCTTTTGGGAGATAGAGAAAAATTGGCAGCTATGGGAGAGGCTGCCAGAGCAACTAGAAAACCGGAGGCTGTAAAAGAAATAGTGGAAGTCATCAAGGAGAATATGGATTTGTCCAATTAGGGATATTGGAGTGATTCGGATTGACAGTAAGTAAATTAAAGAAAAGAAAAGATGATATATGCATTTGCCCAGAATGTAGTGGAGACTTGGTTTATTTGCCGGGAGGCCAGATACGGGTTGTTGATGGCAAGGTAGACTATGATAATATAAAGCCTAAATTTGTTTGTACAAAGTGTGGCAAATTTTATCGAGAGCTTCTGCATACAGGCTATTTTGATGTATTTAAGGCTACGGAGGAGGATATATCCTTAGCTAAAAAGCAGAATGGTGATAGCAATAAAAAGAATCAGAGAAAACAGGTAAAGAAAACAGGAGATATTGCTCCAGTACGGCTAAAACGGGATGCCAACAATCAGGCAGAATGTCCTCGCTGTGGTGCCCAAATGAAATATCTGGAACCAGAGGCTGCCAAGATAGTTAATGGACGAGCAGATTTTTCGGATACAGTGGCAAGATTTCGCTGTGATGAATGTGATTCTATGTATAGACAGATTGCTTCTACAGATTATTATCAGTGGAGTGAAAAATAGGAGAAAAGCAAGTGAAAGACGGTAGAGTACAAAATCCTAAAAAACAAAAAATTGGAGTCCTTAGTCTGGGCTGGTTGTTAGTGACTTTGTGTGTCCTAATTTATGGTGTATATGTAATAGGCGATAAGGCTATGACTATTAGCCAGCTGAATGGTGATATGGACCAGGCTCGTCTGCGCCTAGAGGAGGCTCAGAGGGAGAATCAGCAGCTAAAGGAAGAGAATGCCAGTCTTTCTGATGATGCTTATATAGAAAAATTGGCTCGGGAAGAGCTGGGTATGACTCGCAAAGGTGAAATTCCTTATATCTATGCTGAGAATAAATAATTGACACTTGGTACAATATAAGGGTATAATGACGATTAAGTTAATTTTTGAGGAGGAAGAAGTATTTTGTCCATTGAAGTTGGAAGTATTGTTGATGGCGTTGTTAGCGGCATTACAAATTTTGGAGCTTTTATTAATCTGCCGGAGAACAAGGTTGGTCTGGTGCACATTTCAGAGGTAGCAGATGTCTATGTAAAGGATGTTAATGATTTTCTGAAGGAGCAGGACAAGGTCAAGGTTAAGATTTTGTCTGTGGATGACAAAGGCAAGATTGCCCTTTCCGTAAAGCAGGCTCAGGAGAAGAAGCCAGAGGAACGGCCACAGCAGCGGGAGCAGAGAAGCTTCAACGCCCGTCCTCAGCGTGAGAGTGGCGCACCTATGCGTCATGAGGGATTCCGTGCATCTGGCGGTGATTTCCGTCGCAGCAGCAGCCGTTTTGGCGGTGGCAGCAACGCTTCCTTCGAGGATAAGCTGTCTCGTTTCCTGAAGGATAGTGATGAGCGCCTGACTGATCTCAGCCGCAAGACTGATAGCAAGCGTGGCGGTCGAGGTGGCGGACGCAGAAGATAAGGACAGATAGATGATGCAAAGGAGCAGCCTCTTAGGTGCTCCTTTTTAATTTTCAAAGACTTGAGGAGGAAATTATGGATTTTTTAAAGAAATTTTGTCATAATTGGCATAAGAAAATCGCTTTGTCTCCTCATAGCATGGTGATAGTAGCCTGTTCTGGCGGTATAGATTCTTTGGCTCTGCTAGATATGCTGTGGCAGATGAAGGCAAGGCTTCGGATAGAGGTAGCTGCAGCACATTATGAGCATGGTATCAGAGGAGAGGACTCCCTGGGAGATGCGGCCTTTGTTCAGGAATTTTGTCGCCAGCAGGGAATTGCCTTTTATTTAGGTTCTGGCAATGTACCTTTGGAAGCCAGCCAAAAAAATGAATCCTTGGAAACAGCAGCTAGGAGAATGCGCTATGGCTTTCTTTATGGACTTCGGGACAAGCTGATGATAGAGGGGGCGAGGTGCGTATATATAGCTACAGCCCATCACGGCGACGATCAGGCAGAAACCCTTTTGATGCATCTGCTAAGGGGCAGCGGCATTCGTGGCTTAGGTGGAATTAGAAGCCGTCAGGGCTGCCTTATCAGGCCCTTGCTTTTTGCCAGAAAGAGCCAGCTGACAGCATATTGTCAGACAAGGGAATTAACACCAAGACATGATAGCAGTAATGATGAATTGGAGTTCCTGCGGAATAGGATACGCTTGGAGCTGCTGCCTTTGCTGGAGAGGGAATACAATCCAGCTTTGACAGAGGGACTGTGTCATTTGGCAGAGCTGGCTGCCCAGGATGAGGATTTTTTGCAGGCTAATGTAAAAAATGCTTGGGATAGGCTGATACAACAGGAAGATAATGGTTATAGGTGCAGCTGTCTGGAGCTGAAAAGACTGCCAGAAGCCATTCTGGGCCGTCTTTTGCAAAAAATGACAGGTGAGCTGGCTGAGGATAGACAGCTTTCCTATAGGCAGTTGGAGGATATAAAGCATCTGCTGGAGATAGAGCGTACAGGCAGCAAATTGGATTTGCCCTACGGTTTGCAGGTGGAAATTTCCTATAAATTTATATATTTTTATAAAAAAACCATTCCATTTTCAGAAAATAATGTTACAATGGATAACATGGATAGCTGTGAGGATAAACACTCCATGTATCTGTCTTTGCCAGGAGAGCTGAAGCTGCCAGATGGCAGGCTGATTAGAGGTTATTTGGCAGATGCGTTGCCGGATATATTGCCAGAGGGGGCAATATATGGCGATGCAGATAAATGTGTATTTCCCATAGAGCTTCGGCATCGCCAGCCGGGGGATAGAGTTAGATTGTCTCAGGGCAGCAAGAAGCTAAAGGATTTTCTGATTGATGCTAGAGTTCCCCGCCAACTGCGGGATGAGCTGTGGCTGGCAGTCAGTCAGGGGGAGATTTTGTGGCTGGTGGGTAAACGACGGTTTGCTCATGCCTTGGCAAGTGAGTCAACAAATAAATATTTTATTCTAGAAGTAAAATAAATTTAAAGGAGAATGTAGGCATGTTAGAGGATTTGGCAAGTGTAATGTTTGATGAGGAAGCATTGAAGGAAAAATGCAGAGAATTGGGGCAGCAGATAGCCAAGGATTATGAGGGCAAGGATTTGCTGGTTGTGGGTATTCTCAAAGGCTCTGTAATGTTTTTTGCTGATTTGACCAGAAACATAGGCATTCCTTTGCATATAGATTTTATGGTGGCTTCCAGCTATGGCAACGGTACTGAAACCAGTGGCAAGGTGAACATCAAAAAGGATCTTAGCGTAGATATCAAGGGACGCCATGTGTTGTTGGTGGAGGATATTATTGATTCTGGTATTACCATGAGCCAGCTAAAGGCAGAGCTAGCTAAGAGAGAGCCAGCCAGCTTGAAGCTGTGTGCATTGCTGAGCAAGCCTTCTCGTCGTAAGGTAGATGTGGATATAGACTATTGCGGTTACGAGGTGCCAGATGAGTTCCTGGTAGGCTATGGATTGGATTATGCTGAGAACTATCGCAATCTTCCTGTTATTGGCGTGTTGAAAAGAGAAATTTATTCCTAATTGTGGAAATATAGAAATAATGCTATAATTAGTATTCGTGAAGGTTTAGCGAAATAACCTTTGCGGGAGGAGGTTTTCCATTGGATAAGTTTATGAAAAATGTGGCATTGTATTTGCTGATAATTTTTGTCGCAATTTCTGCCATTGATTTCTTTTCGCAACAGCAGCAGCCTAAGGTTCAGGAAATGCATTATACGGATTTCATGAAGCAGGTTGAGGATGGACAGGTGTCCAAGGTAGTGCTGGTAGAGAATGTCATTAAGGGTACATTGTCTGATGGCACTGAGTTCAAGGCTGTTATGCCAGGCTTCCCTTATCAGGAGGATAATCTGGTAGACAAGCTGCAGGCAAAGAATATTGATATTAAGGCGGAGAATCCGCCAGAACCACCTTGGTGGTCTAGCTTGATTTCTTCTCTGCTGCCGATTGTACTTTTGGCAGCCCTGTGGTTCTTCTTTATGAACCAGACTCAGGGGGGCGGCGGCAAGATGATGTCCTTTGGCCGCAGTCGTGCCAAAGTTAGTGGTGGCGACAAGGTAAAGGTACATTTCTCTGATGTTGCTGGTGCTGATGAGGCCAAGCAGGAGCTGGAAGAGGTAGTAGAGTTCCTGAAACATCCTAAGAAGTACAATGAGCTGGGTGCCAAGATTCCAAAGGGCGTATTGCTGTTTGGCCCTCCAGGTACAGGTAAAACCCTGCTGGCTAAGGCTGTAGCCGGCGAGGCAGGGGTGCCATTCTTCTCAATTAGTGGTTCTGACTTTGTGGAGATGTTTGTAGGTGTAGGTGCTTCCCGTGTTCGTGATTTGTTTGATCAGGCCAAGAAGCATGCTCCATGTATCGTTTTTATTGACGAAATTGATGCTGTTGGCCGTCAGCGTGGCGCTGGCTTAGGCGGTGGACATGATGAGCGTGAGCAGACCTTGAATCAGATGCTGGTTGAGATGGATGGTTTTGCAGCCAATGAGGGCATTATCATTATTGCAGCTACCAACCGTCCTGATATTCTTGATCCAGCTTTGCTGCGTCCAGGTCGTTTTGACCGCCAGATTGTGGTAGATCGTCCTGATGTAAAGGGTAGATTGGCTATTTTGAAGGTGCATATCAAGGGTAAGCCGGTAGACAAGAATGTTGATTTGGAGGTTCTGGCTCGCAGAACACCAGGGTTTACTGGAGCAGATTTAAGCAATCTGGTCAACGAGGCTGCCTTGCTGGCAGCTCGTCGCAACAAGAAATGCATCTTTATGTCTGAGCTGGAGGATTCCATTGAACGAGTAATGGCAGGTCCAGAGCGCAAGTCCAAGGTCATGAGTGACAAGGAAAAGCGTCTGACTGCATATCATGAGGGTGGTCATACCTTGGTAGGTATGCTGCTGCCAAATGCAGATCCTGTTCACAAGGTTACGATTATTCCTCGTGGTCGTGCTGGTGGCTACACCTTGATGCTGCCAAAGGAAGATCGCTCCTATGCTACCAGAGGGGAGCTTTTGGATAAGCTAAAGACCTTGCTGGCAGGCCGTGTAGCTGAGGAGGTGGTACTGAAGGAAATCAGTACCGGTGCTCAGAATGATATCCAGCGGGCTACTCAGATGGCTCGTAGTATGATTATGGAATATGGTATGAGCAAGCATCTGGGGCCTATAGCCTTTGGTGATAGCAGTGATCATCAGGTGTTCCTTGGTCGGGATTTGAACAACCAGCGGAATTATTCCGAGGAGGTTGCTTCTGATATTGATCGTGAGGTCCGGAAGCTGATTACTACTGCTTATGAGGAGTGCCGTATTTTACTTTCTGACAATATTGACAAACTGCATGATATTGCAGCTGCCCTGATGGATAAGGAAACTTTGGATGCTGAGGAGTTGGAGGAGATTGTAGGCTTTGGTAATGTTACCAAGAAGGAGTCTGCTGAAAAGGATGATCATCATGACGATGATGACACCACTACTCCCTTGCTGATACCTGTGGAGGAGCCAGCAAAGAATGAGTCTGCAGCCAAGGAAACAGCCAAGGAGGCTGTACCAGTGGATGTGGCTAATCCAGAGCCAAATCTGAATACATCAATCAAGGATTAAGATGGAACATTTAGGGGACTGTGATTACAGTCCCCTATTTCTGCTTTTTTAAGATAAATTCTGTCATAGTACAAAATACAAAGAGGGGGATTTTGTTATGAGCGAGATTATTTTGGAATATACCCGTGGGGGACATGTGGAAAACATTCATCGTGCCGATGTGGTGGCTGTGAATACCAAGGGAGAAATTCTCAAAGAGGTAGGCAATGGAAAACTGCCTATGTTTTGGCGCAGTGCAGCCAAGCCGTTTCAGGCCTTGGCCTTTGTCAAAAACGGAGGCATGGAGAAATATGGCCTGACTGAAAGAGAGCTGGCTCTGCTGGTTTCCTCCCATAGTGGCGAAGGCTTTCATGTGGAGCTGGTTAAGGGAATTTTAGGCAAGCTGGGCTTGACCACTGATGCCTTGAACTGCGGTGCAGCTCGCCCCATGAGTGGCAAGGCCAATGTGGAGCTGATTAGGCAGGGAGAAAGACCACAGGCTGTGCATAATGCCTGCTCCGGCAAGCATTCCCAGATTTTGGCTTTGTGTCAGATGATGGGCCTGCCTATTGATGGCTATATTAAGCCAGACCATCCAGCAGAGAAGGTTATCTTCCAGCACGTAGCTATGGCTTCCTGTATGCCAGAGGACAAGCTGGAAATAGGCATTGATGGCTGTGGCGTGCCAGTATTCTATTTGCCTTTGGATCATATGGCCAGGGCCTATGCCCGTCTCGGTTCTCCTGCTAAGGGCGACTGGGGAGAGTATGAGGCAGCAGCCCTGCGTATTCGCAATGCTATGGCAGAAAATCCAGATGCCTTGGCTGGTACAGGCCGTATAGATACTGCTATTTCCCAGATTACCAAGGGCAGAGTAATTGCCAAGATTGGTGCCGATGCTGTGTATTGCATGGCCGTTAGAGATGAGGATATGGGTATTGCCTTCAAGGTGGAGGATGGCAGTTATGGAGCTGTTAATCCAGCAGTAATGGCTGTATTGAAATATATGGATATCCTTACCAAGGATGAATATGAACAGCTGCAGGCTAAATATCCACCAGTATTGAAAAATCATCGTGGTGACATTATCGGCACCATAGAGTATAAGCTGTAAGCTAAAGGAGGCATTATATGCGTTCCAAAATTTTGGAGCTTCTGCGTTCCAAGCATGGAAACTGTATTTCAGGGGCTGAAATAGCCAGTCAGCTGGGGGTTTCCAGGACCGCTGTATGGAAGCATATCAATGAATTAAAATCTGCAGGGTATCATATAGAAAGCAAAGCCCGTAGCGGTTATTGCCTGCTGGAATGCCCTGATAAGCTGCTGCCAGAGCTGGTAAAGCACAATCTGTCTACCAGTTTTATGGGGCAGAATGTTATTAGCTATGAGGATATTCCCTCTACCAATAACGAGGCCAAGGCATTGGCTGCTCAGGGAGCTGTTGAGGGAACGGTAGTTGTCAGCGAAGCTCAGAGTACTGGCAAAGGCCGTTTGGAGCGAAGCTTTTTCTGTCCAGCTGGAGGCCTGTGGTTTTCTGTTATCCTTAGACCGGATTTTTTGCCTCAGGAGGCACCCAAATGTACTCTCATGTCGGCAGTGGCAGTAGCCAGAGCCATGCGGGATATGGGTCTGGATGCTGGTATCAAATGGCCTAATGATATATACTGTCAGGGCCGCAAGCTGACAGGTATTTTGACAGAGATGAGTGCGGAAATGGACAGAATTAATTATCTGGTGGTGGGAATCGGTATTAACGCTAATATTCCCTTGGAGTCATTTCCAGAGGATATAAGGGACAAGGCTGGCTCTATATCAGGTATTCTGGGCCATGATATTGATCGGGTAGTTTTTCTGCAGAAGATATTGACCTACATGGAAAATCTCTATGTAGATGTATTGAAAAACGGCTTTGACTGGGCTTTGGACCAGTGGAGAGAATACTCCATTACCCTAGGACAGCTGATTGATGTTGTGGGGGTACAGGAACAATTTGCCGGAGTGGCTGAGGATATTGACGAGGACGGAGCACTGCTGGTGCGGACAGATACTGGTTTGCGGCGGGTTCTGGCTGGAGATGTGTCCATTCGGCCGAGATAATAGTTTTTTACAAAAATAAATCATGGAAAGCAAGATGATTTGGGGGATTTTATGCTCTTAGTAATAGATATTGGCAATAGTAATATTGTTATGGGTACTTATATTGGCAAGAAGCTGCAGCATCATTGGCGTATTTCTACAGACCGTCAGAAAACCAGTGATGAATATGGACTGTTGCTGGAAAGCATTTTTAAGCATCATAATTTTGGACTGGGGGATATTGACGATGTTATTATCTCTTCAGTTGTACCGCCTTTGATTATTCCTATGGAAAAAATGTGTGAGCGGTATTTCCATCTGCGGCCATTGGTGGTAGGACCTGGCATCAAAACCGGTATCCGCCTGAAATATGAGAATCCTAGGGAAATTGGTGCAGACCGCATTGTAAATGTAGTAGGTGCCTATGAGCAATATGGCGGTCCCCTAGTTGTTATTGATATTGGTACAGCCACTACCTTTGATGTGGTGGATGCCAATGGAGATTTTTTAGGCGGTGTGATTTCCCCTGGTCTAGGGACTCAGGCAGAGTCCTTGTTCCAGCGGGCAGCTAAGCTGCCAAGGATTGAATTGGTAACCCCAAAGAATATTATCTGCCGCAATACTGTTAATGGTATGCAGGCTGGCTTGATTTTTGGTTTTGCAGGCCATATTGACGCCATTGTACGCCGTATCAAGAAGGAATATGGCGGTGAGATGCAGGTAGTGGCCACAGGGGGATTTGCCAAGATGATTGCCAAGGAATCTACCACTATTGATAAAATAGATTATTTTCTCACTCTAACTGGTTTGCGTGTACTTTATGAAAGGAATCACGGATGAGGATAGGCAATTTGGAATTTGCGTATCCGGTTTTTTTGGCCCCTATGGCCGGAGTAACGGATACACCCTATAGAATTTTGGCCAGGGAAATGGGCTGTCCACTGGTGTATTCAGAGATGGTTAGCGACAAGGGAATTAACTATCGCAATGAGCATACCCTGAATATGCTGAAAACAGAGCCAGAGGAACGGCCTATGGCCATGCAGCTATTTGGTGCTGAGGCAGATAGCGTAGCCAAAGCAGCAGAATATGTAGCTTCTTTGAATTGTGCCGACATTCTTGATTTTAATATGGGCTGTCCAGCCCCCAAGGTGGTAAAAAACCATGAGGGCTCTGCCATGATGCGGAATCCGGAGAATGCCTATCAGGTACTAAAGGCCTTGGTAGGGGCTGTGGATATGCCGGTAACGGTGAAAATGCGTCTTGGCTGGGATGATAAGAGTATTAATATTATGGAGATGGCCCAACTGGCTCAGGAGGCTGGTGTTAAGGCTATTGCCATTCATGGTAGAACCAGAGAGCAGTTTTATCGGGATCACGCAGATTGGCAAATTATTGGTCAGGTAAGACAAAAGTTGAATATTCCAGTTATTGCCAACGGAGATGTGCGTACCGTAGAGGATCTGGACAAAATCCGTCATGTAACAGGCTGTGAAGCTGTAATGGTGGGAAGGGCCGCTCAGGGCAATCCTTGGATATTCCGTCAGCTAACAGAGTACTTAAAAACAGGTAAAATTTTGCCAGGGCCTACCATTGAGGAGCGGAAGCAGGTGATTATCCGCCATTTGGATATGCTGTTGAAGTTTAAAGGTGATTATATAGGGCCAAGGGAAATGCGGAAGCATGCTACCTGGTATACCAGAGGAATTAAGGGCAGTGCAGAGCTGCGCTGTCTTTTTAATCAGGCTGTTAGCCGGGATGATTTTTTGCGTATTCTGGATAAAATGAAATAAGCCTGCAATATGGAGAAGGGGCAGCGGCCTGTGGAGCTGCTGCCCATAGTTTTATGAAACCGGAGGGTTGATATATGGAAGAGAAGAAAGAAAAAAAGGAAAAGTCTGTATGGAATAATTATACGGCTGAGGAGAAGCAGGAGCTGTTTCGGCTGAATGAGGACTATAAGGCATTTTTGAGCCAGTGCAAGACAGAGCGGGAAAGCACAGAGGAAATTGTTCGTCAGGCTGAGCTAAAGGGCTATCGCAATCTGCAGGATATCATCAAAAACGGAGAAAACCTTAAGGCTGGGGACAAGGTTTATGCTACCTGCATGAAGAAGGCTGTAGCCATGTTTAATATTGGTAGTCGCAATCTTGAGGAGGGGATGTCCATTCTTGGTGCCCATATTGATACCTGCCGTCTGGATTTGAAGCAGAAGCCTCTCTACGAAGCTGATGGCATGGCTTATTTTGATACTCATTATTACGGTGGTATCAAGAAATATCAGTGGGTAACTCTGCCTCTAGCTCTGCATGGTGTTGTGGTGAAAAAGGATGGCACTGTTGTTAAAATCGTTGTAGGTGAAAATGAGGATGATCCTGTTTTCTGCGTTACAGATTTGCTGATTCACCTATCCCAGAAGCAGATGGAAAAGAAGGCTACAGTAGTTGTAGAGGGTGAGGATTTGGACATTCTCATAGGCAGCCACCCATTAGAGGGTGAGGAAAAGGATGCTGTTAAGGCGGCCATTTTGAAGCTGCTGGAGGCTGAATATGGCATTGAAGAGGATGATTTCCTGTCTGCGGAGCTGACTATGGTGCCTGCTGGCAAGGCTAGGGATTTGGGTCTTGACCGCAGTATGGTTCTGGCTTATGGCCATGATGATAGAGTATGCGCTTATACATCTTTGGCTGCTATGTTGGAGGTGGATAAGGTGGAGCGTACCTCCTGCTGTCTGCTAGTGGACAAGGAGGAAATTGGCAGTGTAGGTGCCAGCGGTATGCAGTCCCGCTTCTTTGAAAATATGGTGGCAGAGCTGCTGCATGCTCTAGGTGGATACAATCCGCTTTCCAGCCGTCGTTGTCTGGCTAATTCCTGTATGCTTTCCTCTGATGTAAGCTCTGCCTTTGACAGTCTCTATGCCAGTGCTTATGACAAGAAGAATTGCGCATATCTGGGCAAGGGTATGGTGCTGATGAAGTATACCGGTGCTAGAGGTAAATCTGGCTCCAATGATGCCAGCGCTGAATATCTAGGCCGTTTGAGAGCTATTCTGGACAAGCATAATGTAAGATTCCAGACTGCAGAGCTGGGCAGAGTAGACCTGGGCGGTGGCGGCACCATTGCCTATATTATGGCTCTTTACGGTATGAATGTTATTGACAGCGGTGTAGGTGTTCTCAGCATGCATGCACCTTGGGAGGCCGTTAGCAAGGTGGATGTTTATGAAACCTACAAGGGCTACAAGGCATTTTTGGAAGAGATTTAACAATGACACAGCTATTAATCAGGCGCTTTGTGGCAGATTATGACAATGTAAATAAGCCAGCTGTCCGGAAGGCCTATGGCCTTCTCAGCGGCGGTGTGGGTATATGTGTCAATCTGCTGCTTTGCACCATGAAGCTAATTACAGGCTATATCAGCGGTTCTGTAGGTATTATTGGCGATGGTATCAATAATCTATCCGATGCAGGCAGCTCTGTTGTTACCATGTTTGGCTTGAAGCTGTCCGCCAAGCCTGCGGATGAGGAGCATCCCTATGGTCATGGCCGCATAGAATATATTGCTGCTATGATTATTGCCGGGGTAATTTTTCTGGTGGGCTTTGAGCTGATAGCTACCTCAGTACAAAAAATCATGGCTCCAGAGCCAGTAGAGCTTTCTCTAGCCACGATTCTTGTTATGGTGGTATCCATCTGCTTCAAGCTGTGGCTGGGGGCCTTTAATCGTCAGCTAGGGAAGAAAACAGATTCACCGGTTTTTGCTGCTGTAGCAGCAGATAGCATGAGTGACTGTATTGCCACCTCAGCGGTTATTATCTGTCTTATCATCTATGGCCTGACAGGCTATAATCTGGATGGTGTGGCTGGTATTATTGTTGGCCTGTTTATTATGTACAGCGGTTGGACTGCTGCCAGCGAAACACTGCAGCCTATTCTGGGGAAGCCAGCAGATAGCCAGTTGATTCAGAAAATTATTCAGCTGGCCTTGGAGGACAAACGTATTTTGGGCGTCCATGATGTTATGGCTCATAGCTATGGACCAGGCAATGTTTTTGCCTCTGTGCATATTGAGGTGCCATCTACCCTTACCTTGATTAAGGCTCATTTTATTGCCAATCATTTGGAATATGTGCTGGAGCAGAAGCTGGATTTGCAGGCTACAGTTCATGTAGATCCCAAGGTGGTAGGCAATGCCAGATTTGATGCTATTGCAGAAACGCTGAATCAGATTTTACAGGATATTGGTCCAGAGCTGAGCATGCATGATTTGCACATTCTCCACGGCAATATGCTTTTGTTTGACGTGGTGGTTCCCTATAGCTTTCCTCTTTCAGATGAGGAGCTAGAGAATTGGATAAACAAAAAGCTGCAGGCCAAGGAGGCTCTCTATAAGGCCGTAGTCAAGATAGATAGAGGGACTATGCCAGAGTCAGTCCAGTAAAATGAGACTTGTTCAGTGGGAGCTTTAGACTCCCACTGAATTTAGTCGAA
>DAVZJH010000008.1:0-37912 GCA_052272885.1 Anaerovibrio sp.
AACAGGAGTTCATGAAGGGGTGCACCACCGCGGTGTACTTCTTTGTGAGCTCTCTTTTATTTGGAGGTGAAAACAATGATTCAAGCTAAAATCAACGGCCAAGTAGTGGATTTGTCAGAAAAAACCACTATTCAACAGATCCTACAGGCACAAAATCATAAAACAGACCGAGTGGCCGTAGAGCTAAATGGACAAATTGTACCTAGAAGTGCCTATGGACAACAGGAAATCAAAGCTGAGGATACTCTGGAAATAGTATCCTTTGTAGGAGGAGGTTGATGCCATGCCATCACAGGAGGAAATATACGCTGCCCTCTGCCAACGTCATGGAAAGGCAGTGCAGGATAAGCTGCAGAGAGCCAAGGTTGCCATTGCAGGTCTTGGAGGCCTAGGCTCTAATATTGCTATTGGACTAGCCCGCATAGGCGTAGGGCAGCTTCATCTGGTGGATTTTGACCGGGTAGATTTAACCAATCTTAACAGACAGCATTATTTTATCCATCACTTAGGACAGTACAAAACAGAGGCCCTAAGGAAACAGATTCTGGAAATCAATCCCTATATTCAGGTAA
This sequence comes from Anaerovibrio sp., assembly GCA_052272885.1. Lineage (GTDB taxonomy): Bacteria > Bacillota > Negativicutes > Selenomonadales > Selenomonadaceae > Anaerovibrio. Next base: position 573 of record DAVZJH010000008.1, read on the forward strand.
TTACAGATTGTTTGAAAATTACAGCAAGGAATGCAGCTACGCTATTTTCAGATGCTGATATTATTTGCGAAGCCTTTGATGTACCAGAAAACAAGGCAATGCTGGTAAATACTGTTTTGGAGCAGCTGCCAGATAAATGGCTTGTTTCCGGTAATGGTATGGCAGGCTATGGCCAAAGCAATTTGATACAAACCAAGGCTATAATGTCCAAATTTTACCTTTGTGGAGACAATATCAGCAGCAATGAAGCTCAACCCCTAATGGCCCCAAGAGTAGCAATTTGCGCGGGACATGAGGCAAATATGGTAGCAGAATTAATTATTGAACATTTAGGAAAAGAGGCAGAAAAATGACTTGGAAATTAGGCAAGCATGAATTCAAATCCCGTTTTATATTAGGCTCTGGCAAATATTCTCTTAATCTAATTAAGGCTGCTGTGGACAATGCCCAGGCAGATATTATTACTTTGGCTCTCCGCCGAGTTAACGATGGCGGCATGGCCAATATTCTTGATTATATTCCTGAGCATATTACCCTTTTACCCAACACCTCTGGGGCCAGAAATGCCGACGAGGCTGTGCGGATTGCCCGCTTGTCCAGAGAACTTTGCCACAGCGATTTGGTAAAAATCGAAATCATGCGGGATAGCAAATATCTCCTGCCTGATAATCAGGAAACCATTAAGGCTACAGAAATTCTTGCCAAGGAAGGCTTTACTGTCCTCCCCTATATGTACCCTGATTTGAATGTAGCTCGAGACCTAACTAATGCAGGAGCAGCTGCCATTATGCCTTTAGGGGCTCCTATCGGCACCAACAAAGGCCTGTGTACCAAGGAATTTATTCAGATTCTCATTGATGAAATTGAACTGCCGATCATTGTAGATGCTGGTATTGGCAGACCTTCTCAGGCCTGTGAAGCTATGGAAATGGGTGCAGCCGCCATTATGGCCAACACTGCCATTGCCACTGCTGGCGATATTCCAGCTATGGCAGAGGCCTTTCGGCTGGCTATTGAGGCAGGTCACCTAGCCTACAAAGCAAAGCTGGGACGGATCCAGGACAAGAGTTGTGCTTCCTCCCCTCTTACAGGATACCTACGAGACTAAGGAGAAGTGAATATGAGCAAGGATGAACATCTTAATGAAAGTATTATCAGCCAGGAGGCCAAGGCCTTTTTAGCCAAGGAGAATCGCAGCAACCATATGGAATATATGCCAGATATGGAGGTGCTGGACAGTGATTTGCTAGACAAAGTTGTGGCGGATATGGAAAGTTATAATTACGATAGCTATACAGCTCAGGATGTGCGGCGGGCTCTACAGCACAGCCGTAAATCGCCAGAGGATTTCCGTGCCCTTCTTTCCCCAGCCGCTCTGCCATTTTTGGAAGAAATTGCCCAGCAGGCCAAATTGGAAAAAGAAAAGCATTTTGGCAATTCCATTTGTCTCTTTACCCCTATATATATTGCTAATTACTGTGAAAACTTCTGCATCTACTGTGGGTTTAATCGCTACAACCACATTCGTCGAGCCCAGCTTACCTTTGATGAGATTGACAAGGAAATGGCAGCCATTGCCCAAAGCGGTTTACAGGAAATCCTGATTCTTACTGGCGAAGGCCGTAAGAAATCCACGGTGGAATACATTGGAGAAGCCTGCAGGATTGCTCGGAAATATTTCCGAATTATTGGCTTGGAGGTTTATCCTATGAACAGTGAGGATTATGCCTATCTTCATCAATGCGGTGCTGATTATGTCACAGTTTTTCAGGAAACCTATCATGCCAACAAATATGAAACCCTCCATTTGGCAGGTCACAAGCGCATTTTCCCTTATCGCTTTTATGCTCAGGAACGGGCGCTCAAGGGTGGCATGAGAGGTGTAGGCTTTGCTGCTCTGCTGGGTTTGGATGATTTCCGCAAGGATGCCTTAGCTACCGGTATGCATGCCTATTATTTGCAAAAAAAATATCCACAGGCGGAAATTGCTTTTTCCTGCCCTCGTTTGCGGCCTATTATCAACAACGAGAAAATCAATCCAATGGATGTGCATGAAGCCCAGCTTCTGCAGGTAGTTTGTGCCTATCGGCTCTTTATGCCCTTTGCCAGCATAACGGTTTCCACCAGAGAATGTGCCAGAGTTCGGGATAATCTAGTAAAAATCGCTGCTACCAAAATATCTGCAGGTGTCAGCACTGCCATTGGCCAGCATTGCGCTGAAGCAGAAGACAAAGGAGATGCTCAATTTGAAATCTCTGATACCCGTACTGTTGATGATGTATATCAAAGCCTGCTAAATCATGATTTACAGCCAGTTATGGCAGAATATATCTACGTTTAAACACAAATAAACACAAAAATTACCGACCTGAGCAAGAGAATTTTAGTCCCCTATCAGGTCGGTATTTTTTTATCAATCAGCCCTTGGCCTTGATATAATTAATCAACCCGCCGGCCTTGGCAATATCCTGTACAAAGCCTGGCAATGGCTGAGCGTGGAATACATCACCAGTGGTAAGATTCTCAATCACACCAGTGGAAGTATCTACCCGCAGCTGGTCACCATGATGAATTTTCTCCACATCATCGCCAATTTCCAGCAGTGGCAAACCGATATTAATGCCGTTGCGATAGAAGATACGGGCAAAATCTGCTGCAATTACCACAGGCACACCAGAAGCCTTGATAGCTACAGGGGCATGCTCACGGGAGGAGCCACAGCCAAAGTTCTTGCCACCTACTAGAATATCCCCCTCTGCCACATTGGCAGCAAAAGGAGCTTCCTGATGCTCATCACTATCCTCCATGCAATGAGCAGCCAAATCCTTGGGATCAAAGGAGTTCAGATAGCGGGCAGGAATAATTACATCTGTATCAATATTGTCGCCGTAGCGCCAAACCTTTCCTTCTAAGCTCATCTTACTTTACCTCCTCTGGAACTGCAATATAGCCGAGAACTGCACTGGCAGCTGCTACATATGGGCCAGCCAGATATACCTCGGAGTCAACATGGCCCATGCGGCCACGGAAATTACGATTGGTGGTGGAAACAGCCTTCTCCCCTGCTGCCATAATACCCATATGGGCACCAAGACATGGTCCGCAGGTTGGAGTGCTAACAGCTGCACCAGCATTAATAAAGATATCTACCAGTCCCTCATGAACTGCATCCAAATAAACCTGCTGGGAACCTGGAATTACAATGCAGCGTACATCTGGATGTACACTATGGCCCTTCAACACCTCTGCAGCCTGACGAAGATCCTCCAGACGGCCATTGGTACACGAACCAATTACCACCTGATCTATCTTTATCTTGTCAATCTCAGACACTGGATGAGTATTGCCAGGCAGATGTGGGAAAGCCACCACTGGAGTCAGCTTGGAAAGATCTATCTCGATTACCTTTTCATAGCTGGCATCTTCATCAGGAGCTACAGCCTCATATGGCTGCTGCACTCTTCCCTCTACATATTCCTTAGTAATTTCATCAAATGGGAAAATACCATTCTTGCCACCAGCCTCAATAGCCATATTGCTTATGGTTAGACGGTCTGTCATAGTCAGCTCTGCTACACCCTCACCAGCAAATTCAATTGCCTTGTAAAGGGCACCATCTACGCCAATCATGCCAATCAAGGTTAAAATAACATCCTTACCGCAGATATACTTTGGCTTCTTACCAGTAAGTACAACCTTGATAGCCTTTGGCACCTTGAACCAAGCCTGACCAGTAGCCATAGCCACACCCAGATCAGTGGAGCCAACACCAGTGGAAAAACCGTTAACTGCGCCATAGGTACAGGTATGGGAATCTGCACCAATGGTAAGCATACCAGGGCCTACAATACCCTTCTCTGGCAAGATAACATGCTCGATACCTACTCGACCAATTTCAAAGTAATTCTTAATCTGATGCTTCTTGGCAAATTCCCGCACAGTCTTGGCTAGACCTGCTGCCTTAATATCCTTGTTAGGAGTAAAATGATCTGGCACCAGTGCAATTTTGGTATTGTCAAATACTGGACGGCCGATTTTCTCAAACTCCTTGATAGCAGGAGGAGCGGTTACATCATTGGCTAATACCATATCCAGCTGGCAGAAAATAAGCTGTCCAGCAGTTACAGAATCCAAGCCAGCATGCTTAGCCAGGATTTTTTCTGTCATATTCATTCCCATTACATACACCTCGTCATTATGCTACAAATAGGCTTATGCCACTATAGCATAAGCCTATTCGCTAAATTTCTAGTTTAATTTGCCTAGATTAGTCCTTGGACAGGTCTGCACCATTCTTCAGCCAAGGCATCATGTTACGCAGCTCTGCGCCAACCTTCTCGATTGGATGCTCTGCATGGAGACGACGCTGCATCAGGAAGTTTGCACGGCCAGCGGAACGGTTCTCCAGCAGCCAGTTGCGAGCAAAAGTACCATCCTGAATTTCCTTCAGAACCTTCTTCATTTCTTTCTTGGTCTCCTCGGTAATAATACGAGGACCAACCATGTAGTCACCATACTCTGCAGTATCGGAAATAGACTTACGCATCTTGGTGAAGCCGCCCTCATAGCACAGATCAACAATAAGCTTCATCTCATGGAAGCACTCGAAATATGCCATCTCAGGTGGATAACCAGCCTCAACCAGAACCTCGAAACCAGTCTGCATCAGCTGGCAAACGCCACCGCAGAGTACAGCCTGCTCACCAAAGAGATCCTCTTCTGTCTCATCACGGAAGGTAGTCTGGAGAACGCCGGAGCGAGTTGCACCAACACCCTTAGCATAAGCCAAAGCCAGATCAAAGCACTGACCGCTAGCATCCTGATAAACAGCGAATACTGCAGGAACACCAGAGCCCTCAGTGTAGGTACGACGTACCAAATGGCCAGGTCCTTTTGGTGCTACCATGAATACATCTACATCAGCAGGAGGTATAATCTGCTGATAATGAATATTGAAACCATGAGCAAAAGCCAGAGCGCTGCCAGACTTCAGATTTGGCTTAATCTCAGCCTTGTATACATCGGACTGCTTCTCATCAGGAATCAGAACCATGGTAATATCAGCCTGCTTTACAGCCTCAGCTACATTGCAAACCTTCAGACCGTGCTCTTCTGCAACCTTCTTGGACTTGGAACCCTCATACAGGCCAACAATAACATTAGCACCGCTTTCCTTTAGGTTCAGTGCATGGGCATGACCCTGGCTGCCATAACCAATAATGGCAACGGTCTTCCCGTTCATGAGGCTCCAATTTGCATCCTGATCATAATAAGTTTTTGCCATAGTAATCTCTCTCCTCACAATGTTCTTGTATGGTGTGCTCCCCCCGCTCCAGTCCAATAAGACCGGTTCGAATGATTTCCAAAATGCCGTATGGCTTCAAGAGGCGGGTAAAGGCCGTTACCTTGTCGTCATCACCAGTAACCTCAAAAATCAAGGTAGTGGGTTGCACATCAATGACTCTAGCTCTAAAGAGCTCGGCCATTTTTAACACATCTAATCTGTTGGTATCATCAGCCTTAACCTTTATCATGGTCATACCACGATAAACAGAGCCTCCGTCATCCAAACGCTGGACAGCTTCAACCTCCGGCAGCTTTTCCAGCTGCTTCATCATCTGATCCACCAGATACTCATCTCCATGTACCACCAAGGTAATACGGGAGAATTCAGGAGATTCTGTAATACCTACAGCCAAGCTGTCGATATTGAACTCCCGACGCGAAAACATACTAGCTACCCGAACCAAAACGCCGGTCCTATTTTTTACCAGAACAGACAATACGTGTTTCAAGAAAATCCCTCCTATACCATCTGCTCAAGAATTTTGTCTAACAAGTTTTCGTTGAGCTTTGTCTATTATCACTCATTCCTAGTAATTTGTCAACCTTTTCTGTAAAGAAATATTACACCTTGTACTTTCTGATTGGATTTTCGTCTTTTATTAATCCACAAAATCATATTTTGGAGTTTTTTTCCACCAGGAAATTACATTATTCCACATATATAAGACTTTTGTATTTACACTCAAATAAAAGTGTAACAACTGTAATATTGTCCTACCAATTTTTGTAGGGCAGCTTTATCAGGCTGGAATTGTAATACCTAGCCTCCCCAGAAACCTCCCGGTCAATCCAAATAGGCAAAGCCAAGGCCGTATCCTCTGAGGGAAGCTCTGCCTCTGCCACAGCCAGCCCTTCATTATCTCCAGCAAATATATCTATCTCCCAAAGCTGCTGGCCATGCTGTTCCAGATACCGAGTCTTTTCCACCAAAGGACGGAGACACAATTCCTCTAACATTTGACTGGCTTCCTCATAGGGAATTTCATATTCCATCTCCGTACGGGATATGCCCTGATTTTTTCCCTTTATGGTAAGATACCCCTTAGTACCCTTGGTACGCACCCGCACCGTCCGCTCAGGATCTAGAGAAAGATAGCCCTGACGAATCTCCACCCCCAGACCTTGAGGCTGCCACAGCTCCCTTTTAATGAGAAACTTACGCTCAATCTCCTTGGCCACCTTCATGCCCCCTTTTAACCTTTGCTTATTGCTCGCCGATGATTCTAACTTCTGGAAAAAGCTTCACGCCATTCTTGGCATAAACCCTATCCTGCACCTCTTTAATAAGATTCAGTACATCCGCTGCTGTAGCATTGCCAGAATTTACTACAAAGCCTGCATGCTTGGTGGAAATCTGCGCCCCACCTACCTGCAAGCCCTTCAGGCCAGTTTCGTCAATAAGGGTGCCAGCAAAATATCCCTGAGGGCGCTTGAAGGTACTGCCTGCGCTTGGCATTTCCAATGGCTGCTTGCTTTCCCGCCGCTGGGTAAAATCATCTATCTTGGCCTGAATAGCTTCCTTGTCTCCAGAAGCCAGCTCCAGAGTAATCTCACAAATTGCCTGTCCATTATGCTGGAACACACTGTGACGGTAGCCAAAATCCAGTTCATCCTTCTCGTAGGTAAGAATCTTGCCATTGTGAGTTACAGTCTTGACCTGCACCACAATACCTGACATATCTCCATCGTAGGCACCCGCATTCATAAATACTGCTCCACCAAGGCTCCCTGGTATGCCACAGGCAAATTCCATGCCTGTCAGACCATTTTCCGCAGCAAACTGAGACACATGCTTTAAATAGGCACCTGCCCCTGCAATAATTCTATTTCCCTCACAGCGCTTGTAGCTCATAGGAGCGTGCATCTTGATAACAGCTCCCCGGATTCCCTTATCCAGCACCAGCACGTTGGAGCCATTGCCTAAAATAGTATGAGGAATATCATAATTCTTCAACAGCACAAATATCTGGGAAAGCTGCTCCATATTAGCAGGGAAAAGCAAATAATCTGCCGGTCCGCCAATATTAAAGGTGGTGTGCTTGCTCATAGGCTCACTGACAAAAAACTGCTCCTGCCCTAGCAAAGCACTGGCTTCTCGAATAAAATCCTGATTTAACGACATATCATCATTTCCTTATCTATAATTTCATAATAATTGACTGATACACACCTGCAAAAAAGTTGTGTTAGCACCAATAATTATACTAATATTTCATACATTTGTAAAAGGTATTATTGTTACACCTGACAAATTAATGTATAATAATAAGTAATTATTTTATTGGAGTTTGTATTTATGCGAAAACTTTTTATTTGTTTTTTCACATTTTTAACTATTATTTGCTGTTTTACTATATTATGCATATTTCTCACGGAAAAAACTGACCTGCTGGGCCTGAAAAATTACCGTGTTTCTGCCAGCTTTACAGAAGAAAATGGAGATACACTGCTATCCTGGAGCCGTTATCCCTATCCCTGCTTTTATCAGGTAGATACCTATTACAAAACTACAGGTCTGGTGGAAGGAGAACCTGAATACCACAAGGTTGCCTCGGCCTATACCATGAACGACAGGTATGTAGTGCCTCCTACAGCTATTCCTGCCTATTACAGGATTACGGCCTATGGCATCTTTGGTAAGGTTTCTGATGACGAGGCAATGATTCCCAATGGGAATTATCGGGAGCCAATTCGTCCAGTTCCCATTACCAAATATCCTGCCGATAAGCCTGCCAGTCTGAAACCATTTCTTATTTGGCACAGTATTCCTGATGGGGTGCTCTATGAGCTAGAGCTTTTATCTGGACCACCAGATACGGAAAACACCCAGAGTTTTTCCACAGTAAATCATCTCTACGGCACCAGACAGGTATTTACCAATGGCCTACAGATTGATTTAACTCCCTACAGCAATTTGCCAGTTATTTACTGGCGGGTTCGTGCCCTAAACCTACGTCATGAGCCTCTGGGAGTCTATTCCACGGCAGAACCTATCTATATTGATGCTCACAAGACTGTTCCCAACAAGCCTGTATTGAACAAATTTGATAGAATGCCTGATTTTAGCCAGCCTATCTATCCAGTATTTACATGGATTCCTATGCTGGGGGCAGAACGCTACGAGGTGGAGCTTCTAACCAAGCCACCTGCTCAGGAAAACAATGCTGCCCCTACCCCAGACCGCTATTGGGCCAAAACTGTGGACAACTCCTTTAGCTGCTACGATGAATATGCCAGATATTATGCTGGTACCTACTATTGGCGGGTTCGAGGGCTGGATGCCAATGGCAATACAGTAGGGGTTTATTCCGATACCGATAGCTTTCAGGTGCCAAATCATCTCACTAGGCCTTTAGTGGCTGCCTTTGGGGACAGTATTACCCACGGCGGCGGTGCAGTTTCCTTTTCCCCAGCCAGTCTGGAGTACAGCTACACCACCTATATGGATGACCCCTGTATCAATCTCGGTTTCAGTGGAGATACCTCCACCACTACCTTGGCTAGATTCGATAGGGATGTCCTGCCAATCAGACCACGTAATCTCTTGATTATGACTGGATCCAACAGTCTGAGAGCTACTAATATCACTAGTCAAATGGTTATCAATGATCTAAAGCAGATTGTAAAAAAATGTCAGGATAATGATATTCGGCCTATTCTTATGACCTTGCCTCCTATCAATCCTGATAATATTATGTTGGCTTTCCACACTCCAACAGATCCTAATTGGCACAACAAGCTGGAGGAAATTAATCGTTATATTCGTCAGCAAAAATACTATATTGATTTGGAGCCTTATTTTTATGACAGCACTCATACCATTATGGCACCAGAATGGGCTAATGATGGCTTGCATGCAGATATTCGTGGTAAAATGGTTATAGGCGAAGTTATTAATATGCATAAGGATTTATTCAGGAATTAAAAAAAGACTCATGGGATGCCCTATGTGGCATTTCATGAGTCTTTTTTGCTGTGGAAATTTATACAAAGTATTTCATGGAGGTTTTTTTCCATTCCCGGCCAGTATATAACAGCTCATACTGACTGATACCAGTTTCCTTAGCCAAATCCTGAGCAATTTGCTGACAGTCCTCCCGGCTGGTGCCATGTATCATGGTATAGAAATTATAGGGCCAATCCGGCATGACATTTCTATCATAGCAATGAGTTACGGCCATATGACTGCACATTATCTCAGCCACCTGATCCATCCGTTCCTCTGGAACTACCCAGACACCCAAAGCATTGGCTCTAAAACCTACCTCTCTATGTCTGAGTACAGCCCCCATCTTGCGCAGAGCACCATCCTCCTTCATAAGCCTCAGTCTAGCCAAGACTTCCTCCTCTGTACTGTCGATTTCCTCAGCAATCAGCTTAAAGGGCTCTGCCACCAGAGGCAGTTCGTCCTGCATGGCTCTGACGATTTTTTTATCAAGCTCTGTTATTTCCATCTTCTACCTCTATTTAAGAATATTATTTATTACTATCCCCAAGCCTTTACCCCATGCTAACGCAGATTAAACTGCACATTGATTTTGTATTTGCGACGGGCACTTAAATCCATAGCATCCTCTACTCCCGGCAACTGCCGTATCTGAGTCAAAATGTCCTGTCTTAATCTTTCATTAGGGGTAATCAAAGTAAACCAGAGATTATACCGCCCCTCCCGTTGATAATTATGGGTAATCCCTGGAAACTGATTGATAAAGATGGCTGTTTCCTCCATAAGCTCAGGCTTTACCCGCAGGGCCACCAAGGTTCCCTGATAACCTAGCTTATCCGAATTGAAGAAGGCTCCTATCTTGCGAATATAACCTCCTGCCTTAAGCTGCTGGAGACGGCTGATAACCTGCTCCTCACTAAGGCCCAGCTGCTTCCCTATAAGCTGAAAGGGCCTTGGCTCCAGCTGCAGATTCCCCTGCAGCAGATTCAAAATTTCTTTATCCAACTTTGTTAGCTTCATCATGCACCTTATTCCTCAGATTCCCCTAAGCAATCAGCAATAACCTGTAAAAGTTCCTGTCGTCCCTGATTCTTCAAGGAAGAATAGGGCAGCACATCCAAATCTGGAATCCCTAAGCTCCGCTTAATAGCTGCTACATTCTTGGCTACAGCGTTCTTGCCAATCTTATCAGCCTTGGTGGCTATTACCAATACTGGCAGATTGTTCTCCACCAGCCAGCGGAACATTTCCACATCAGAAGCCATAGGCTCATGTCTGACATCTATCAGCTGACAGACAAATTGAATCCTAGGGGAGGACAGAAGATATTCATTAATAAACTTGCTCCAGATTTTGCGCCGTTGAGCCCCGGTTTTAGCATAGCCATAGCCGGGCAAATCCACCAGATAGAACTCCTGTCGCTCCTCCACCTGGGGCAGCTTTGCTCCTATTTCGTAGAAGTTAATGGTCTGGGTTTTACCAGGCTGACTAGAAACACGAGCTAGGTTCTTTACTCTGGTAAGGGAGTTTATCAAGGAGGACTTCCCCACATTGGAGCGGCCAATAAAGACTATTTCCTTCCTAGGAACCTCTGGATACTGCTCTTTGCACACCGCAGAAGCCAAATAGATGCCCTGAGTAATAATAACCTCCTGAGAGGCATCCTTCGTCATTTCTCCCATTTTACTCCTTTCCTGCTGGCAACAGAGCCTTGGCCAATACCTGATCCATTTGCTCCACTGGCACAAACTCCAGCTTTTCTCGGACATTCTCTGGAATATCCTCAATATCCCGCTTATTTTCCATAGGCAGAATAATGGTCTTGATACCCTCCCGATAAGCTGCCAATACCTTTTCCTTAAGACCTCCAATAGGCAGTACATTGCCTCGAATGGTAATCTCACCTGTCATGGCCACATCACTGCGAACCTTTCGGCCTGTTAGTCCAGATACCATGGCCGTAGCCATAGTTATACCAGCAGATGGCCCATCCTTTGGTACTGCACCCTCTGGAAAATGTACATGGATATCCTGCTTCTCGTAAAAATCCTCTTTCAAGCCCAACTGGCTCTGACGACTGCGAATATATGACAGGGCTGCCTGAGCAGATTCCTTCATTACATCCCCTAGCTTGCCAGTAAGAATCAACTGTCCCTTGCCTGGGAAAATATTTACCTCTGTAGGAAGAATATCCCCTCCCACCTGAGTCCAGGCCATGCCAGTGCACAATCCTACCTCTGGCTTCCGCAAAGATTTCTTGTGAGGGAATTTTGCCTTACCTAGAATATCTGTAAGGTTCTTGGTGCTGACATAAACAGACTCCTCTTCTCCCTCTACAATCCTTCTGGCTGCCTTACGGCAAAGATGGCCAATTACCCGCTCCAGCTCACGAACGCCAGACTCTCTGGTATATTCATCAATAAGCTGCTGCAGAACGCCAGCCCCCAGACGGAACTGCTTGCCAGTCAAACCATTTTTGCTGCGCTGTCTAGGCAGAAGATACCGCTTGGCAATCTCCAGCTTTTCCTGCTGTGTATAGCTGGAAAGAGTAATAACCTCCATACGGTCCAGCAATGGTCTTGGAATCCCACCTAAATCATTGGCAGTCACAATCCACAGCACCTTGGACAAATCAAAAGGCAATTCAATATAGTGGTCGCTAAAGGTATTATTCTGAGCTGGATCCAGCACCTCCAACAGAGCAGAGGTAGGATCTCCCTTGTAATCACTGCCCATCTTGTCCACCTCATCCAGGAGGAACACCGGATTGCAGGTACCGGTTTTCTTAAGGGCTTCCAAGATACGGCCCGGCATAGCTCCTACATAGGTACGACGATGACCGCGGATTTCCGCCTCATCCCGTACACCACCCAGAGAAGCTCTGGCAAATTTCCGCCCCAAAGCTCTGGCCACAGAGCCAGCCAAAGAGGTTTTACCTACTCCCGGCGGACCAACCAGACAGAGAATAGGCGCATTCTGTCCCTCTGTAAGCTGACGCACAGCCAGATATTCCAGAATGCGTTCCTTTACCTTCTCCAGACCATAGTGATCCTTGTTAAGAACCTGCTGAGCACTCTTAATATCATTAATGTCCTTGGACTCAATTTCCCAAGGCAAGCTCAAAAGGTTATCCACATAGGTGCTGATAACAGCAGCCTCCTGAGATGAGCCCTGAGAGCGCTCCAGCCGTTTTAGCTCCTTATCTACGGTTTTCACCACATTGTCAGGATATTTGCCATCCTTCATGCGCTTCTGAAAATCCTCAATATCACCCTGAATACCGTTCTGATCCCCCAGCTCCTTGTGAATGGCCTTTACCTTTTCCCGCAGATAATATTCCTTCTGAACTCTTTCTATCTGCTTCCGAACCCGGCTGCCTATCTTACGCTCTATTTCCAGAATATCCCGTTCCCGCTTGATAAAGCCGTAGAGACATTCCAAACGAGCCTTAACATCTATGGCCTCCAGAATCCGCTGTCTATCCTCCAGCTTTAGGTTGATATGACCAGCAATCATATCCGCCAAACGACCAGCATCCTCAATAATAGACACAGACACCATAGCCTCGGCAGGTATCTTCTGGCTGGACTTTACCCACTGCTCAAATTCATGAACCACAACCCTTACCAAAGCCTCCATTTCGGTGGTTTTGACAATCGGATCTGTGTATTCACGAATCTGAGCCTCTATAAACTGGCTTTCCTCTTGATTTACCTCTACAATCTGACCTCTATGAAGACCCTCTACCAGAACTCGTACCGCACCATCAGGCAGCTTAACCAAATGCTTGATCTCTGCCACAGTACCTACATTGTAAAGGTCCTTTATTTCAGGTTCCTCCACATCTGCATCCCGCTGAGCCAGCAAAAATACATGATGCTCCTCCTGCAACATGGCCTTTTCCAGAGCAGAAATAGACGGATCTCTACCTGCATCCAGATGTACCATCATATATGGAAATACCATCATCCCTCGCAAGGGAAGAATTGGTAATGTTCGCAAAATTTCATTTTCACTCATAAAATTCACCTCCGTAGAAGTTATAGGTATATATAAATATAGACGCCACCCGGAGGCAACGCCTATATCTTTCCCCATATTTTACCTGATGCAATCAGGCAGATGCCTCCCGCTGCTGTCCCCCATAGGACAATTCAGGCTCCATGCCCTTCTGTACAACATCCTTGGTTACATGGCAGGTATTAACACCCTCCATAGATGGAATTTCGTACATGACATTCTTCATTATTTTTTCAATAATGGAGCGGAGTCCTCTTGCACCGGTTTTCCGTTTGAGAGCCTCCTGAGCAATAGCTTCCAGAGCCTCCTTATCAAAATTCAGCTCCACGCCATCCAGAGACAGCAAGTGCTGATACTGCTTAACCAAAGCATTCCTTGGCTTGGTCAAAATCTCTACCAAAGCAGCTTCATCCAAAGGAGCAAGGGTTACAACAACTGGCAGACGTCCGATAAATTCCGGTATCAAACCGCTCTTCATCAAATCATCTGGTACCAGCTTCTGCAACAGCTGGCCAATATCCAACTGCTGCTTGGAGTGAATTTCCGCTCCAAAACCCATGTTCTTTTTACCGATACGCTTGTTAATAACCTTGTCAATACCGGCAAAGGCACCACCACAGATAAACAGGATGTTGGTAGTATCAATCTGCAAAAGCTCCTGATGTGGATGCTTCCGACCACCCTGAGGTGGTACTGATGCCACAGTGCCCTCCAAAATCTTCAGCAATGCCTGCTGTACACCCTCTCCAGAAACATCTCTGGTAATGGATGTATTCTCACCCTTGCGAGCAATCTTGTCAATCTCGTCAATATAGATAATTCCCTGCTGGGCCCTTTCTATATTGTAATCCGCAGCCTGTATCAGCTTCAAAAGAATGTTTTCCACATCCTCGCCTACATAGCCTGCTTCTGTAAGAGTGGTAGCATCAGCTACAGCAAAAGGCACATTCAATATCCGGGCCAAGGTCTGGGCCAGCAGAGTTTTACCGCTACCGGTAGGTCCCAGCATCAGAATATTGGATTTTTGCAGCTCCACATCCTTTACTTGATGGGGCTTTACCTCTGCCCTGATACGCTTATAATGGTTGTAAACTGCTACTGCCAGAGACTTCTTGGCCTCCTCCTGACCAATAACATACTGGTCAAGAGATGCCTTGATTTCCTTTGGCTTTGGCAGTCCCTGAAGAACATCTTCTTTGTTCTCCTGATCATTCAGCTCATCCTCTATGAAGGAATTGCAAATATCAATGCACTCATCACAGATGCAAACTCCTGGGCCTGCTACCAGCTTCCGTACCATATCCTCAGATTTGCCACAAAAGGAGCAGACAAGCCCGTCCTGATGATCTACGCTCATGCTACTACCTCCTGTTATTTGCTATCATCTTCCTGGCTGTCTGCCTCTCTGACGATAACCTTATCTACCAAACCGTATTCCACAGCCTCTGCAGCACTCATGAAATTATCACGCTCTGTATCAGCCTCAATCTGCTCCATAGACTTGCCAGTGCGCTGAGACAAAATCTCATTCAACATCTGACGAATCCTCAGCAGCTCCTTGGCCTGAATCTGTACATCGGTGGACTGGCCTCTAGCACCGCCTAATGGCTGATGAATCATAATTCTAGCATTTGGCAGAGCAAAACGCTTGCCCTTGGCACCTGCTGTAAGCAGCAGTGAACCCATGCTGGCAGCCTGTCCGATACAGATAGTAGATACATCAGGCTTGATGTACTGCATGGTATCATAGATAGCCATGCCGGCGGTTACTACACCGCCGGGGCTATTAATATACAAATAAATATCCTTATCAGGATCTTCCGCTTCCAGAAAAAGCATCTGAGCCACAATGGTATTGGCCATATTGTCCTCTACCTCGCCGCTAAGGAAGATAATTCTATCCTTCAGCAAACGAGAGTAAATATCATAGGCACGCTCTCCCTGACCGGACTGTTCCACAACCATAGGAACATAACTCATGAAAATCACCTCATAATAATCGCTGACCAACCAGCAATATAGGCGTTAATTACTCAGCGACGCTGTCCAGAATCATCTGAGCAGTCTTGCGACGGAGAACAGTCTCCACCAAATCTACAGTACGGCCCTGCTGAGTAATAATCTTCTTTACCTCGGCAGCGGAAGCACCATAAGCCTTAGCCATGGACTCAACCTCTGCATCCAGCTCCTCAGCCTCAACCTTGATACCCTCAGCCTTGGCAACAGCCTCCAGAACCAAGTCGGTCTTTACGTTGATAGCAGCGGTATCCTTATAAGTCTCACGCAGCTTGTTAATATCAGTATTTGCATACTGGAGATACATCTCCAGCTTCATGCCCTGCTGCTCCAGACGGAGAGCCAGCTCCTGAATCATAACATTTACGCGATTCTCAATCATAACCTCTGGAATCTCTACCTCAGCATTCTCAGTAGCCTGCTTGATTACAGCCTCACGCCTCTCAGCCTCGAACTTGCTCTCAGCGGACTTCTCCAGATTGGAACGGATATCAGCCTTCAGCTCGTCCAGAGTCTGGAAGGTGCTTGCCTTCTTAGCGAAATCGTCATTCAGCTCAGGGAGAACCTTTCTCTTAATGCTCTTTACAGTGCACTTGAATACTGCTGGCTTGCCCTTCAGCTCCTCAGCATGATACTCCTCTGGGAAGGTTACATTTACATCCATTTCCTCGCCAACCTTGGCACCTACCAGCTGATCCTCAAAGCCTGGGATAAAGCTGTTGGAACCGATCTGCAGAGGATAATCCTTGCCCTCGCCACCAGCAAAAGCCTCGCCATCAACAAAGCCCTTGAAATCCAAAGTAATGAAATCATCCTTTGCAACAGCAGCGCCTTCCTCAGCCTCAACCATATCAGCCTGACGGTCCAACATACGAGTCAGCTGAAGCTGTACAGCCTCGTCATCAACCTCGTCCTTCTTAACATCAACCTTCAAGCCCTTGTAGTCGCCCAGCTTAACCTCTGGCTTCTTGGTAGCAGTAACCTTGAATACCAGATCCTTGCCCAGCTCCTTGGTGGTAACATCGAACTCAGGACGAGTTACGATATCAATCTCCTTCTCCTTAATAGCCTCGAAGAACTTCTTTGGAGCAATAGCCTCAACAGCCTCGTCCAGAATGTACTCCTGACCTACAGTACGCTCAACAATCTTCTTAGGAGCCTTGCCCTTGCGGAAGCCAGGGATGTTAACCTTGGCAGCAACCTTCTTGTATGCAGCCTCATAAGCCTTATCCAGCTCAGCAGCTGGTACAGTGATTTCCAATTCTACCTGAGAGTTTTCCAAATCCTTTACATTAACTTCCATTGTGTCAAATGACCTCCTGAATAATATTTGTGTTGGGAATACCATGCAAGAGCATAGCTCTCCCCATTCTTAACCATAGTACACCAAAACATAATACCATAAATTTCAATATAACACAAGCATTCTTTTGTTTTACAGCCCATACACCATAAAAAATTCCGTCACTACATGAGGGGCAGCATCAGTAATGACGGAATTTCTTTCCTATTTGGTTTTCTTATCCTCCATACGCAGGAAATCTCGGCTTCGGTAGGCAGCCCTTTCTATATCAAACATCCCTACTAGCTCCTTCACCGCCTGAGTTGGAGAAACAATCCCTTTCAGCACAGCCTCTTTTACCTCTGGCATTCTGCCGGTAATCACAGGATCCTCAAAGAACAGGCTGTGGAGATGCTCATCAATCATGCTGTTCATCCACTCCAGCAGCTGATGCTGACGCCGTTTCTGAAATACACCGCTATTTGTAGTCATCTCCTTGAAGGCCTGAATCACCTTCCAAAGCTCCGGTAAGCCGAATTTGGTATAGGCTGAGCACATATAGGCATGAGTTGGCCAGCCTGGAGTGGCCGGGCGAATATATTCTATCATCCGCTCGTATTCGCCTCTTGCCACCTTGGCCTTTAGAAGATTATCTCCATCAGCCTTGTTGATAACAATAGCATCTGCCAGCTCCATAATACCCTTTTTAATGCCCTGCAAATCATCCCCAGCACCAGTCAGCACCACCAGCATGAAAAAATCTACCATAGACCTGACAGTGGTTTCTGACTGACCTACACCAACGGTTTCGATTAAGATAATATCATATCCTGCCGCTTCACACATTAACATGGTTTCCCGACTCTTACGGGCCACACCACCCAAGGTTCCCCCAGCAGGGGAAGGCCGGATAAAGGCCTCCTTCCTGCGGGAAAGGGTCCCCATTCTGGTTTTATCTCCCAAAATAGAGCCCTTGGTCACAGAACTGGTAGGATCTACAGAAAGCACAGCTACTCTGTGTCCCGCATCACAAAGCATATTGCCAAAGGCTTCAATAATTGTACTCTTGCCTGCACCTGGCACGCCAGTTATTCCTATGCGCAATGCCTTACCGGTGTGAGGCAGCAGTCTCTGCAAAACCCGCTGAGCCTTGGCAAAATGCTTAGAGCTGTTGCTTTCAATAAGAGTTATGGCTCTGGACAGCACCATGCGGTCCCCTTTCAAGACGCCATTTACATATTCATCCTCTGACATGATAAGGCGCCGCTTAGGCTTCATCTTGCCACTGGTCAGCATGGGATTAATATTGCCTACAGTGGTATCCTTGATGCCCTCAATGCCTCCCATAACACTACAAGCAAACTTTTCATTAGGCTCCTCTGGAACCCAGCTGGGCTTAGATGTTGTATATTCAGCCATAACTCACACTCCTTGCCTTTAATCTTCCTCTGCCATTTCGTCCTTGGCACGCTGAATCAACAAGGTCAGCAGCTTGATACCTGCCTCTGGAATATTGGTACCAGGGGCAAATATTGCCACAGCACCGCTCTTGTACAAGAAGTCATAATCCTGTACCGGAATAACCCCTCCAATGCAGACCATAATATCCTCACGGCCCAGCTTGGACAGCTCCTCTACCAGCTGAGGCAGCAATGTATTATGACCAGCAGCCAAGGAGCTGAAACCTACCATGTGAACATCATTATCTACTGCATCCTGGGCAGTTTCCTCTGGAGTCTGGAACAGTGGGCCTACATCAACATCCCAGCCCATATCCGCAAAGGAAGAAGCAATAACCTTCTGGCCTCTATCATGGCCATCCTGTCCCATCTTGGCTACGAAAATACGAGGTCGGCGACCAGTCAGCTCCTCAAATTCATCTGCCATTTCCCGAGCCTTCTCCAACTCCGTCTTGTCAGTGAATTCTGAGGAATAAACACCAGAAATAGTATGGATAACAGCCTGGAAACGGCCGGAAACCTTCTCCACCGCATCAGAAATCTCTCCCAGAGAAGCATGTGCTCTAGCCGCATCTACGGCAGCCTCCAGCAGGTTACCGTTATCTCTGGACTCAGCTGCTTTGGTAATGCCCTCCAGGCAGCGGCGTACATCATCATCGTTACGCTCTGCTCTCAGCTTTTCCAAGCGCTCAATCTGAGCCTGACGCACAGCAGTGTTATCAATAGCCAGAATCTCCAGCGGATCCTCTTTATCCAAACGATATTTGTTCAGGCCGATAATAGACTCATTGCCAGAGTCAATCTGAGCCTGACGGCGGGCTGCTGCTTCCTCAATACGCATCTTAGGCAAACCGCTGGAAATAGCCTTAGCCATACCGCCCAGAGCCTCAACCTCCTGAATATGAGCCCAAGCCCTGCGGATAATCTCATTGGTAAGAGCCTCCACATAATAGGATCCGCCCCAAGGATCAATAATCTTGCACACACTGGTTTCATCCTGAATGTACAGCTGGGTATTACGAGCAATACGAGCAGAGAAATCAGTAGGCAAAGCAATAGCCTCATCCAAGGCATTGGTATGCAAGGACTGGGTATGTCCCAAGGCTGCACCCATAGCCTCCATCAGAGTTCTGGATACATTGTTAAATGGATCCTGAGCCGTCAGGGACCAGCCAGAGGTCTGACAGTGAGTACGGAGAGCCATAGATTTATTGTCCTGGGCCCCAAAGGATTTTACAATCTTAGCCCACAGGACACGGGCCGCCCTCATCTTGGCAACCTCCATAAAGTAGTTTTTACCAATAGCCCAGAAGAAGGACAAACGCTTTGCAAAGGCATCTACAGGCAGACCTGCCTTGATACCAGTGCGAATATACTCCAAGCCATCAGCCAGCGTATAGCCCAGCTCAATATCAGCTGTAGCACCAGCCTCCTGCATATGATAACCAGAAATGGAAATACTGTTGAACTTCGGCATGTATTTGGTGGTATATTCAAAAATATCACCGATAATACGCATGGACATTTCTGGTGGGTAAATATAGGTATTACGCACCATGAATTCCTTGAGAATATCATTTTGAATAGTACCAGCCATAACCTTTTTGTCTACACCCTGCTCCTCGCCGGAAAGAATATAGAAGGCCAGAATAGGCAGTACCGCACCGTTCATGGTCATGGATACAGACATCTGATCCAATGGAATGCCGCTGAACAGAATACGCATATCCAGAATGGAGTCAATAGCAACGCCAGCCTTACCTACATCACCTAGCACACGCGGATTATCTGAGTCATAACCTCTATGTGTTGGCAAGTCAAAGGCAATGGACAGACCCTTCTGACCAGCAGCCAGATTGCGGCGATAGAAAGCATTGGATTCCTCTGCCGTGGAGAAGCCTGCATACTGACGAACTGTCCAAGGACGGAATACATACATGGTAGAATATGGACCACGGAGACAAGGCGGAATACCGCTGGCAAAGTCCAAATGATTCATATGGTCATATTCATCGTGGTTATATATAGGCTTGATAGGAATATGCTCCATAGTTTTGCCTGTCAGCGCATCAAAACCAGCACCTGCTGCAGATTCAAGCAGTTTTTGCCAATCCTGTGAGCTGTGGCCAGGAGCATCCTTCAAGTTCATATTGCTAAAATCAGGAAAAACAGCCATTACTCAATCATCCCCTTCCTCTTCTGCAAAAGCTGCAGAATAGCGTAGCAGTTGGCACGAACATTGATGTATTCATCAATTCCTGCTTCCTTGTAGGTTTCTGCCAAATCAGACGGTGCCGCACCAGCCAGGAACACAATAGCATTTGGCAGTACCTCATGAAGCTTTGGTGCCAAGTCAGGCACAATTTCCGGATAAGTAGCATCTGTAGAACAGATAACAACTGCATCTGCTCCAGATTCGCCAGCCGCCTGGGCTGCTTCCTCTACGGTCTGGAACCCATTGTTGCCCATAACCTGGAAAGCACCTACCTGCAGGAAGCCTGTAGTAAAGTCTGCTCTAGCCTTGTGTTGAGGAATCGGCCCCATATTAGCTAGGAAGATTTTCACATTATCATTATGAGCTGCCTTGTAATCCTCGGTAATCATACGGAGAGCCTCATAACGCTCACTCCAGCGATGAGGAGCAATATACTCCACTACTTCGCTGGCAGTGTTATTATTCAATGCCTGACGAACCATAGCCAGGGTAGCACCAGCCTTAAAGGCATCTACAGCCTGACAAACCATACAGCCTTCCTTGCCAATCTTCTGCAAAGCCTGCTGCTGGAACTCCTTGTCCATATCAGCCTCATAATCAGCAATGGCCTGACTGCGCTCCTTTTTGTTAGCTGCAAAATCCTCTGGTCTAGCATCCAGCCGTTTCTCAGTCATATTAGGATACATATTACTGCCTACAATGCGGTCACGGCGCAGTTCCAGCTTCTTAAACCGCTGAGCCAAAATGTCTGCAATCTGCTGCTGAGGATATTTTTCCTCCAAAGCTGATACAATGCCACCCTTGCCCTCAACAGCTTGGAACTCAACCCAAATTTTTTCCTTGATTTCCTTGGTCAGACTTTCCACTGCCCAGGAACCACCAGCAGGATCTATAGGCTGTAAAAGGCCAAATTCCTCCTGCAGCATAATCTGAACATTTCTGGCAATACGGCGGGAGAATTCATCACCCTTGCGAATAGGCTCATCAAAGGTGCTATTTTCAAAGGATTCTATCCCCCCAACTACACCGGAGAACATTTCCGAAGTGTTCCGTAGCATATTTACATATGGATCATATTTGGTCTTGAAGAACAGGGCGGGCTTGCCGTGAATATGAATCCGTTGAGCATTCTGACTGCCCCCAAAAGCCTCCACAATCTGTGCCCAGATAGGACGAACAGCTCTCAGCTTGGCAATCTGCATAAAGAAGTTGGCACCCATGGAAAAGACAAACATTATCTGCTGGGCAGCTTCATCTGCCGTCATGCCTCTTTCCATCATAGCCCGCATATAATCAGTAGCCACTGAAAGACAATAAGCGATTTCCTGTACATCATTGGCACCGCCACGACTGAAAACATCACTGCGAATCAAGCAGGTTTTCACCTCTGGGGCATTTTGCTGACACCATCTAGCGGCAGCATAGGCCTCATCATAAAGGCCGGAGAGATTCTCTACATTCTTCCCTTTTTCTACCAGCGCAATAACAGGATTTCCCCCGATAGAACCCTTTAGTGTTGCCGGCTTGATACCAGAGGACTGAACTGCTGCCATAACCAAAGAAAGCATTGGCAGAGCAGAGGCACCTGTGTAAATATGCAAAGGATATTTATCCAGCTTCAAATCAGAAAGCAAGGTATGCATATCATCCAAGGTACTTACACTGCAACCCTCCTCACCAGGCTTATCTGCCTCATTGGCATCCTGACAGGCCAGAGTAGCCTTATCCAGGCGGATATTATAAACTGTGGAGCCCTTTTCCTGCTCATGAATCAACAGCTTGTTATTCTCCTGAGGCATGGTCAAATCACAGGACTGGGCAATACCCCAAGGGGACTTGATATAACCATTGGGAGATGCTCCCCGCAGAAAATCATCCATACCTGGGAAGGAATCCTTAGGCAGAATATCCTCTGTGGTAGCCCTGAAATACATAGGGGAAAAGGTAATTCCCTCATAGGTCTTGGTGTACATCTTCTTGTCAAAGGGTGCTCCCTTTAACAGGGCGATACAGGCATCCTTCCACTCTTCGTAGGTAGGCGGCGCAAACTCATCCAAAGGAACATCAGGAAAAACAGTCTGCTGTTCTGCTTTTTTCAGAATGGCCTGAAGATCCATTTCTCCTTCACTCATACAACAACCTCCTTCAACTAAAAAATCCATCTGCCAGAATGTGCAGACGGATTGCGTTTAAATCCATCCCCTACCCATCGCTCGCAGGTCCAAGCAATAAAGAGTCGACTAATTTGTACAACCAAATATTGCTAACGGTGACGATAAAACAGGCAGTTCTCCTGACTTGGCCTCATTGCTCCACACGCCTTCCCAGGGATGATTCCCCAGTGACATAATTGTGCTTCGCTCTTCCTTACAGTGGCGGGACCGTTCCGGCTTATACCGGATTCTCTATTAAGTCTGATACACAGACACCTGTCCTTAACTATGAAATTAACTATATTTTACATCTATAATGTATTATTGTCAATTACTTTATCCTATGATTAGACAAATTATCACACTATTTGTTATTGTTATAAAATCCATGTTTATAGGTTATAAAAAAAGCTATCACCATTCTGAAAAGATGATAGCTTTAGAGCATATTAGATTTTAATCCTCGGTAATTACCACATTAACCCCGATACCCCCATTGTACTGACAGATGATTTCCTTTAGCTCTGCCACATCCTGATTGTACATACGGATACAGCCCTCAGAAGCATTGGTGCCAATGCTGTTAGGATCATGAGTGCCATGAATGCCTATACCATCCCAGCCTGTGTTGAGAGAGATAAACCAAGGTCCATAGGCGCCAGCAATTTCTCCATTGCCATCCCCAAAGTCATGAGTCCAATTGCCAGCATAATAAACATCCTCTACGACAAAAGGAATGGTGGCAGAAGGAACCCAGTTCCCTGCGCCTGGGATGGAATACTCCATATATCCCCAGCTAATAGGTGTACGATGATCCCCCGGACGCTCCTTGTCCCCAGAATTCATGGCTGTGGCAATAGGATATACCCTTATAGGGTGGTCATTGCCCTTCTCAAACAGCTCCAGAGTATGAGGTAGCTTGTGAATATGGATTCTATACTGCTGACTGCCAAAATCTGTAGAAGGCCAAGCTGCCAACGCCCTGCTGGCTGGTATTAATGCCATACCCACAAACAACACAAAAACAAAGGCATATGCCATTACACGATAACCTAATCTACACATTTCAACCACAACCTTCCTATCTAATTTCTCCACCGCCGGGTACCACCCCCGCTATTCTACCATAACCTCACCATCACTCTGACTGTTCCTGAAACAATATCATCTGCTCCCGAGTAAGAGAGTTGGTATCTGGTGCCGGCAGCTCCGGCAAATCCCCCAAATCCTTCAAGCCGAAGCACTGAAGAAAGGTATCTGTTGTACCATAGAGAATAGGCCGGCCAATGGTATCCTTACGCCCCAGCTCTCTAATAAGCTCCATTTCCAAAAGCCGGGACATAATCTTCTCAATGCGAACCCCCCGAATATGCTCTATTTCCTGTTTGGTAATAGGCTGCTTAAAGGCAATAATCGACAGGGTTTCCATAGCTGCCTGAGACAAATGCTTGTCCCGCTCCTCCCCCAAGCGCTGTACATAGCCATAATAATCCATATTGGTAGCCAATTGCCAACCACCAGCTATCTGCTGCAGCTGCAATCCGCTGTGACGCTCCAACAGCTCCTGACGATAATTATCCAGCAGCTGCTCCAGCCTTGAACCATCAATTTGAAGAATTTCCAGCAAGGCTCCATGACTTACAGGCTCGCCACTAGCAAAAAGCACTGCCTCCAAAGGTCCCACCAGCCTATCCATGCTGTACCTCCCTCTCCATGACGTCCTCTGACTCCGCCTCTCCATGTGCAGAGGCTTTATCTTCTACATGAACTGCAATTTCTATTTCCCCATACTGATTCTGCTGATAAACAGAAATAGTTTTCAGCTTTATCAGCTCCAGCACAGCCAAAAAGGTAGCAATCAGCTCACTGCGGCTATGACCGCTAAAGACAGCAAAAAAGTTCATTCTGCCCCCCTGCTGATGCAGTCTGGAGATCAGCTCCTCCATTTTTTCCTCAATGGTATATTCCTCATGGGACACCAATACTGGAGGCAGCTTTAGCTCCTGCCTTACGGCAATAATATTGGCAAAGGCCTCCACCAGCTCATGGAGGGACAACTTCCTAGGAGCCAAATGCCTAACCGGTATATCCATAGGCTCTCTGGTCAGACACCTTCCCTGAACCTGCTGCATTTCCTCCATAACATTGCTGATTTCCTTGAATCTCTTATACTCCAGGATTCTTTCAATCAGCTCCTGACGAGGATCTGCCTCCTCCTCATCCTCCTGTGACTTAGGAGGCCGAGGCAAAAGCATACGGGATTTTATCTGCACCAAAGTAGCCGCCATGATAATAAATTCACTGGTTATCTCAATATTAAAACTGCGATACCTATCCAGATACTCTATATACTGCTCCGTAAGAGAAGCAATGGGGATATCATAAATATCTATTTTATTCTTGTCAATCAGGTGCATCAGGAGCTCCATAGGCCCCTGAAAACACTCCAGATTGATGGAATACTGTTCCATTTTTCTGTTTAGCCCCGATATTTGGCAGCCTGAGCCTCAATCAAGTCCTTATCAGCAAAATAGTTAATCTGCATAGCATTCTTAACATCCTGCAGAGTTGCCTCAGCCACCTCTCTAGCCTTGTCACTGCCAGCCTTGAGAATATCATATACAGCAGCAATATCCTTCTCGTACTCACGACGACGGGCGCGAATAGGCTCCAGCTCTGCCTGTACAATACTGTTCAGGAAACGCTTAATCTTTACATCTCCCAAACCGCCACGGGTATAATGCTCCTTCAACTCATCCAGATTTTTATACTCTGGCAGATACTTAGCAAAATCCTCTGGCTTGCTAAAAGCCTCCAGATAGGTAAATACAGTATTACCCTCCAGATGGCCTGGATCAGATACCTTGATATGAGTAGGATCTGTAAACATATTCATAATCTTCTGCTGAGTGGTCTTTTCATCATCAGAAAGATAAATACAATTGCCCAGAGATTTACTCATCTTGGCCTTGCCATCAGTACCTGGCAGACGACGACAAATATCATTGTCTGGCAGCATAATATCAGGCTCCACCAAAGCATCGGTATTGTAAATACGGTTAAAGCTGCGTACAATCTCCTTGGTCTGCTCCAGCATAGGCAGCTGATCCTCACCTACTGGCACAAGAGTCGCCTTGAAAGCAGTAATATCTGCTGCCTGGCTAATAGGATAGCAGAAGAAGCCTACTGGAATACTGCCGCCAAAGCCACGCATCTGAATCTCAGATTTTACGGTAGGATTACGCTGAACACGGGAAACAGTAACCAAATTCATGTAGTAGAAGCTCAGCTCTGTCAGCTGTGGCACCATAGACTGAATAAACAGGGTAGATTTTGCTGGGTCCAGTCCTACAGAAAGATAGTCCAAGGCTACCTCGATAATGTTCTGACGAACCTTCTCTGGATTGTCAAAATTATCCGTCAAAGCCTGTGCATCAGCAATCATGATATAAATATCATCAAACTCGCCAGAGTTCTGCAGCTCAACTCTCCGCTTCAAGGAACCTACATAATGCCCCATATGAAGCTTGCCTGTTGGTCTGTCACCTGTTAAAATAATCTTTTTCATCTTGCGAAAATCCTCCCCATCTGTAGTCTGCTATAACTTCCTTTATTCCAATGATAAAGTTCCCAGACTAGCCATTTTTAAATTATAACCCCTATAATCAGATTAAATATGCCTAACACCAATCTCTGCAATGGTATCAAAATCATAGTCAAAAACGGTGTCATCATCAAAAATATTAAAATTATAAAGCTGTACCGCTCCAATGACATCAGCTTATAAGCCAGTCTCCCCGGCAGCAGCACCATCAATATTTTAGAACCATCCAAAGGTGGCAGCGGCAGCATATTGAAAATGGCAAAGTTAATATTAAACAGTACCATCATGGACAATACCTGCCGTACTCCCTCGGAAAACATCTCCAGTTTAAACAGCACCGCCATAGCCAGCAAGGAAATAAAGGCCACAAGCAGATTAGCCACTGGGCCTGCCACAGCCACCAGCAGCTCACCCTGTCGCCAATTACGGAAATTTCTGGCATTAATCATTACAGGCTTAGCCCAGCCAAAGCGAACTACCAACAACATAATCAATCCGATGGGATCTATATGAGCCATTGGATTCAGGGTAAGCCGCCCTGTCATTCTAGGGGTAAAATCACCCATAATATCTGCTGCCTTAGCATGAGCATATTCATGTATTACCAAAGCAATTATCAAGCCCGGCAAACCTGCTATAAGCCCTGTTAGGCTAAAATCAAACATAAAATCCTCCTGTCATTTCCAGACCACCCATATACCGCTGGACACGGTCTGGATTTCTGCTTATTTCTGCAGCTCTCTATAAAGTAGAATAGCTGCTATAGTCTTGGCATCACAAATCTCTCCGGATTTTACCTTTGCCATAGCCTCATCCATAGTCAGCAATACCACATTGATAAATTCATCCTCATCAGTATGCTGCTTGCCAGGTGTCAAGCCGTCTGCTGCATAAACATAGATAAACTCATTGGAAAAGCCCACCGTTGTAGCCAACTTAGTGAGAAAATGATACTTATCTGCCTCATAGCCGGTTTCCTCAGACAGCTCCCGCTTAGCGCACACCAAAGGCTCCTCGTCCACAGCATCCAGCTTACCTGCTGGAATTTCCAGGGTTACCTGCTGAATAGGGTAACGATATTGACGGACAAAAATCATTCGGCCATCTGGCAGCACTGGCAAAACAGCAGCAGCTCCGGGATGCTTTATCCACTCTCGCACAGATTTGTTGCCATTAGGCAGCTCTACATAATCTCTTTTTACATGCAGCAAAGTACCATCAAAAATATCTTCACTGCTTAGCTTTTTTTCAATCAAATCTTCATCCATTTTTCTTGTACTCCTCTTTCTTAACATCTGCATAGGCAATCATTTCTCTGGCATTATCCAAAGATGCCGATGACACATTGGCCCCAGAGGCCATTCTGGCAATTTCATTAACTCGCTCCCCAGTGGTTAGAGGATGAATAACGGTTGAGGTCTGATTGTCAACAACATGCTTGCTAATATATAAATGGGTATCTGCCATACAGGCAATCTGTGGCAGATGGGTAATACACAATACCTGACGGTGAGCAGCCACCATAGCAATCCGCTCTGCCACCATCTGGGCAGTTCGACCGCCAATACCCGTATCTATTTCATCAAATACCATGCTGGCTGGTGAACCATCTCTATTGGCCGTAACAGTCTTGATAGCCAAGGCAATACGGGAAAGCTCGCCACCAGAGGCCACCTTTTGAATAGAACGAGGCTCCTGTCCTGGATTAGCTGAGAACAGAATGGCCAGCTTATCACAGCCATTGGCAGACAATTCCTGCCCAGCCTCCACCTGTATCTGGAATCTGGCATTGGCCATTCCCAGAGCCTGCAAATGCCTTTCTATTCCCTGAGATAATCTACCTGCTACAGTTTGGCGCAGAGCAGAAATTTCCTCCGCCCTCTGGGCGGCAGCCTGATGTTTCTTCTCCAGTTCCTGTTGAAGCCTGGCTATATCATCATCGTAATTTTCAATGCTATCCAATTCCTGACGGCATTTTTCCCCATGAGCCAGCACAGCCTTAACATCAGCACCATATTTCTTCCGCAGCTTGTCTATAACATCCATACGGCTTTGAAGCTGATCCAATAGACGAGGATCAAATTCCAAGGAATCCATATAATCCCTGACCTCATAGCCAGCTTCCTTAATCTGCACTGCTGCCTCACTAAGGATTTCAATAACTCCCTCCAGAGAATCATCAAAACGATTCAGTCCTCGCAGGCTTTCCACAGCCTCCTCCAAACCGCTGACTACGCCAATGCCATTAGCGCCACCGCCATATAAAAGCTGACAGGCATTACTGCCATAACGGGAAATCTTCTCCCCATT
Organism: Anaerovibrio sp.; assembly: GCA_052272885.1. Lineage (GTDB taxonomy): Bacteria > Bacillota > Negativicutes > Selenomonadales > Selenomonadaceae > Anaerovibrio. The sequence goes on from DAVZJH010000008.1 coordinate 28,925, forward strand.
GGTCATTTTGTCAATACGGCGCTGCAGCTCCTCGTCCTCACCCTCCTGCAATTGAGCAGATTCAATTTCCTGTAACTGCCACCGCAGCATATCCTGACGCTGAGCATAATCCTGACAAGCCGCCTGCTTATCCTCCAGAGCCTGATTTGCCTCACGATAAGCGGCATAAAGTTTTTTATATTCGCCTAAAGCCGTCATCAGCTCCTGACTACTGCCATCTACCAAATCCAGCTGATTCTCCTGCTTTAACAGAGACAGGTTTTCATTCTGACCATGAATATCCACCAGCAGAGTTCCCAGCTTTTTCAGAACAGCCAAGGTAGTATGACTGCCATTAATGAGAATACTGCCTCGGCCAGCAGACGTTATCTGTCGGGTAATAATCAGCTCATCCCCATCAGTATTTATCAATTGCTGATGAAGATATTCCTTTACTGCCGCCTGCTGTTCCAAGCTAAAAACAGCCTCCACCCGCATCCATTCACAACCGCTGCGAATCATATCCGTAGTCAGTCTTCGGCCTAGCATAGCCCCCAAAGCATCTATAAGAATGGATTTACCAGCTCCTGTTTCACCAGTAAGTATATTCAATCCCCTATCAAATTCAATCTGGACATGCTCCAGCAGAGCAAAATTCCAAACAGTCAATGTATTAAGCATAAAATTCCCCTACTCTGGCTCACTCACTGGTAATCATATTTCTCATATGCTCAGCCACATCCTGGGCAGACACATCCTGCTTTACGATTACCAAAATTGTATCATCCCCTGCCACAGTGCCAATCAGCTCCGGCCAATGAGCATTATCCAAGGCAAAAGCCACTGTCCCACCTGCGCCAGGATGAGTCTTGATAACAATCAAATTGCCACTGGACTCTATATGGGTTACCACATCCTGAAAAATTTTCTGCATCTTCACCTCAGAATGAGCTCTTTGCAAATCTGTTGGAAAAGCATATCTGTATTTGCCCCGTCCATATGGCACCTTTACCAAATGCAGCTCCTTAATATCTCTGGATACAGTAGCCTGGGTAACATCTATTTTCTGTTCCCGCAGAATAGCTGCCAGCTCCTCCTGAGTTTCAATGCTCTGGGCCTCTACAATAGCCTTGATTTTTGCCTGTCGGTAATTTTTCACTGCTTTCACCCCGTCAATCCACATTTTGCCTTACGGCTCATTTACATTCTTTTTATATAGTCCTGCTATCCTCTAATCATAAACTGCGCCACAATTTATTCTTCAAGGTATAATAATAATTTCTATCCTCAAACTTAATAATCTTAGCGGCATTTTTGGCTTTGCGGACAGTTATCTCATCCCCTGGCATCAAGGGATAACTTTCCTGCCCATCCAAAGTAATCTGAATATCCTGATGTACAGCAGCAATATGTATCCGTACATAGTCCTCGTCTGAGATAACCATAGGACGCACCTCCAAAGTGTGAGGACAAATAGGCGTAATCAGCAGTGCCCTCACAGCAGGATTGATTACCGGACCACCAGCAGATAGGGAATAAGCTGTAGAACCTGTTGCCGTGGAGACAATAACTCCATCGGCCTTATAATCCGTCATACGACAGCCATCCACGCTAACACCTAGATGCAGCATTCTGGACACACCACCCTTGCCAATAACAATATCGTTCAAAGCATGTCCCAAAAACTTCTTTTCCCCACGACTACACTGGGAGCTGGAAATAACAGTACGTTCTTCTATATAGTACTGGTTATCCAGCAGCTTCTGCAGCCTGCTTTCCAGCTCTGGCACCTCAATATCCGCCAAAAAACCCACATTGCCAATATTAATACCACAGCAGGGAATATCCTTAGCATAAAGCTGACGGCAGACTCCTAACAGAGTGCCATCCCCACCTATGCTTAAACCAATATCCACCTTCTGGGCATCCATATTTTTAACTGCCAGCTCCGGATAACCAAATTTTTCGGCTGGCTCCCTCAGCATAACCAGCCGAACATCCTTATCAGCAAAAAAATCCGTAATGCGCTTTAACACGCCAGCAGATTCTATTTTTTCTGTATTTGGAAAAACAGCTATTGTTTTCATTTGTCCAATGCTCCATGAGCTGCCTGCACTGTAGACAATACTAACTCATCGGTAACACCATCTACCGCAGCAGCATCCTTGCTTAGCCAGATTAGATACTCAATATTGCCCTCTGGGCCTTTCACAGGTGAAAAGGTCAAGGCCTTAGGCACCAGCTCCAGCTGGCGCACCAGCGATACAATCCGAAAAATAACCTCCTCATGTACCTTGGCATCCCTTACAACGCCCTTTTTGCCAACCTTTTCCCGACCAGCCTCAAACTGAGGCTTAATCAGAGCTACTATTTCACCAGCAGACTGCAGCATAGCCTTCACCGCTGGCAATACCTTCTCCAAAGAAATAAATGCCACATCTATGGATGCCAAATCCACTGGCTGGCCCAACTGCTCAGGGGTAACATTACGCACGTTAGTACGTTCCATATTAACCACCCGTTCATCTGTACGAAGACTCCAAGCCAGCTGTCCATATCCTACATCAATGGCAAAAACCTTGATGGCCCCATTTTGCAGCATACAGTCCGTAAAGCCCCCAGTAGAAGCTCCAATATCTGCTGCCACCTTGCCTTGCAGGGATACACCAAATTCCTTAATGGCCTTTTCCAGCTTTAGGCCGCCTCGGCTTACATAAGGCAGGTCATTCCCCAAAAGGCGAATCTCTGCCTCTGGCTTAACCATAGTGCCTGCCTTGTCTATTTTCTGACCATCCACCAGCACCAAACCAGCCATGATGGTGGTTTTTGCCCGCTCTCTGCTCTGAACAAGATTTCTCTTGACCAGCAGCACATCCAGTCTTTCCTTAGCCATCAATCTATACCACCAATTTTTTCTACAATTCTATCTGCCAGCTGCTGTGGCAACAAGCCACACAGCTCCAAAAGCTCAGGGCAGGAACCCTGTTCCACAAATTCATCTGGAATACCAAAACGCAGCGTAGGCAGCATATGATTAGCATCTGCCAAATACTCCAGCACAGCAGAACCAAAACCACCTGCCAAAGCATTTTCTTCCAGAGTTACCAACAGCTTTGGCTTCTTGGCCAAAACCTGCTCCAACAGCTCCCTATCCAATGGCTTAACAAACCGCATATTTACTACAGTTGTTTTGATATTGGCCATATTGAGGATTTCTGCTGCCTGCACTGCCTTGAACACCATACTACCCACAGCCAACAGTACTACTCCGCTGCCATCCCCGGAAAGGATTTCTCCCTTGCCAATAGGCAGCTTCTCCAACTCTCCCTCCAAAGGAGTGCCAGTAGCACTGCCTCTTGGATAACGCACTGCCGATGGCCCCTCATATTTAGAGGCTGTGTACAGCATGTGCCGCAGTTCGTTTTCATCCTTAGGAGCCATAATCACCATATTAGGTATATGCCGCAAATAGGAATAATCAAATACACCATGATGGGTAGGTCCATCTGCTCCTACCAGACCTGCTCTGTCCAGACACAGAGTTACTGGCAGCTCCTGCAGACAAATATCATGAACTACCTGATCATAGGCTCTCTGAGCAAAGGTAGAATACAAGGCCACCATAGGATGGGCGCCTACTGCCGCCATACCAGCTGCCATGGTTACTGCATTCTCTTCAGCAATACCCACATCAAAAAACCTCTCTGGGAACTGCTGAGCAAAGGCCTTTAAACCGGTTCCTGATGGCATAGCCGCCGTAATAGCCACAATATCATGGTTCTGCCAGCCCAGCTCTATCATGGTCTGACTAAATATATCCGTATAGGATGGCGGAGCATCCTGCTTCTTAATTACCTGGCCGTTAGCCTTGTTGAATCGGCTGATACCATGAAATTTATTGGGATTCTCCTCCGCTGGCAAATAGCCCTTACCCTTATGAGTACGGACATGAACCAGCACCGGCCCCTCCACCTGGGACAGCTGGCGAAAAACATCCTGCATAGCCTGAATATTATGACCATCCAAAGGCCCAATATAGGTAAAGCCCAATTCCTCAAACCAGCTGCCAGAGCTGATAGCCGCTTTCACACCATCCTTCAGGCATTCTGCTGTCCTGAAAACAGTATCCCCTATACGAGGAATATTCCGCAAAAATCCCTCAATATCCTTTTTCGCCTTGGCATATTGAGGAGCCAGCTTGATTCTGGACAGGTATTCTGACAGGGCCCCTACATTTTTGTCAATGGACATCTCGTTGTCATTAAGGATTACCACCAGACGACGGCCAGAAGCACCGGCAGAATTAAGACCCTCATAGGCCTCACCGCCAGTTAAAGCCCCATCCCCAATAATGGCAATAACATTGTAGTCCTTGCCTTCCAGATCCCTGACAATGGACATACCTACGGCAGCAGAAATAGAGGTGCTGGCATGACCAACACCAAAGGCATCACATTCAGATTCCTTACGCTTAGGAAAACCAGTTATACCATGGAGCTGGCGCAGGGTATGAAATCTATCCCTACGACCAGTCAATATCTTATGGGAATAGGCTTGATGCCCCACATCCCAGATAATCTTATCCTGTTGAGGGTTAAATACACTGTACAATGCCAGTGTCAAATCCACTGTTCCCAGACTTGGTGCCAAATGCCCCCCATTATCGGCACAGGTATCTATAATCATCCGTCGCAGCTCACCTGACAGATTCTTTAGCTGGGACAGAGACAATCTTTGTATATCCCCGGGACACTTTATCCCATCCAGTATCTGCTCCAAAAAGCTCTCCCCTTTTTTATTTATTCCGCTCTAAAAGCATCTCTACCAGCTCTTTCAGGAAGGAGGCCTTGTCCCCAAATACTTCCAATGCCTCCACTGCCTGAGCCACAGAATCAGCAGCTAGACGACGTGCCTCCTCCAAGGAGGTCAGTGTTACATAGGTAGACTTGTCATTTCGCTCATCACTGCCTACAGGCTTGCCAATAACATTCTCATCCCCTACCACATCCAAAATATCATCGGTAATCTGGAACGCCAGTCCAAAGCAATCTGCATAGGTAGTCAAGGCCTCCAGCTGCTTCTCATCAGCCTGAGCCATAATGGCACCACTGCGGATAGCTGCTCTGAACAATGCACCGGTTTTGCCCATATGCATTTTCCGCAGCTCCTCCATGGAAATTCTTTTTCCTTCGGACAGCATATCAATAACCTGTCCCCCTACCATACCATTAGGACCGGCAGCGATACTCATTTCCTTTACAACCTGCAGCAAAAGCTCCGCAGGCACATGGGGCTGACGAAGGATAACCTCAAAAGCCTGTGTCAGCAAGGCATCTCCCGCCAAAATAGCCATTGCCTCACCATAAACCTTATGGTTGGTCAGCTTGCCACGACGATAATCATCGTTATCCATAGCTGGCAAATCATCATGAATCAAGGAATAGGTATGAATCATCTCTATACCACAGGCAGCCTGAATAAAATCAGTTCCCTTAGCTCCTACAGCATCTGCTGCTGCCATTAATAGAATAGGGCGCAATCTCTTGCCTCCAGCAGTAAGGCTGTATTCCATAGAAGCCGCCAGCTCAGGCACCAGTGCCTTATCCTTGCCCAGCTCCTTTACCAAAGCTTCTTCAACCAGCTTGATACGCTCATTCCACTGCTTTTTGTCCATTACTGCTCCCCCTCTATGATCAGCTGCTTTTCCACAATCTCTCCCTTAGATGATTCCTGCAGCACAATATCCATTTTCTTTTCTGCCTGCTTCAAAGCATCCATACATTTGGCAGACAATTCCATACCCTTGGTATAATCCGCCACAATATCCGCCAGGGGCGACTGGCCCTTTTCCAGACGAATAACAATATTTTCCAGCTCCTGAAGATTCTCCTCAAAGGAAGCCTGTTTCTTTCTTGGCATATTATACCTCCTCCAATGCTACAGCCTGGGCATGAATAATGCCGTCCTGCAGCTCTACCTGAATCCTATCTCCCGCCTGAACCTCCTGTATGGTGGCAATAACCCGATTGTCCTTGCTTCGCACCATACCATAGCCCCGCCTTAGAGTATTCATAGGATTCATCAATTCCAACTTGTCCATTAAGTGTGTTAAATGCTGTACCTGCTGTTTTAGCTGCATACTACTGCTTTGAGCCAGCCTGGCTGTCAGATTATCCAGCCTCTCCATACGCTGTTCCAGCATCAAATGTGGATTTTCCATAACAGGTCGGTTTAAGAGATGCACAATACTCTCGCGACGAATATCCAACTGATGCACAGCACTATTTCTAAGTCTGGTTTGCAGGCTTAGAAGCTGAGCAGCTATTTCCTGCCCATCCCTTACTGCCATTTCCGCAGCCTGAGATGGAGTAGCCGCTCTTTCATCTGCCACAAAATCTGCCAAGGTAAAATCTGTTTCATGACCGACTGCAGATATAACTGGAATATCCGAATTATATATGGCTCTTACCACTACTTCTTCATTGAAGGCCCACAAATCCTCCAAAGAGCCACCGCCTCGGCCTACTATTAATACATCCACCGGATAATGGGCATTAAAAAAATCCACCGCCTGAGCAATCTGCTCCGCTGCTCCGACTCCCTGAACCTGTACCGGCTTTAGAACCAAGCGGATACCGGGAAAGCGCCTCTTGGAAACGCGATAAATATCCCGCAGAACTGCTCCCGACGGAGATGTTACAATACCTATAGTGGCAGGATAGATTGGCAGTGGCTTTTTGTGCTCCTGATCAAACAAGCCCTCCTGAGACAATCTGGCCTTAAGCTGTTCAAAGGCCATAGCCAGATCTCCCACCCCATCAGGCAACATATCATTTACATAAAGCTGATAACGACCGCCCTCTACGTAGACATTAACAGAACCAGCAGCTATTACTGCCATGCCATCCTCTGGCCTAAAGCGCAATCGGGAAGCACTACTTCTAAACATGACACAAGGAATAATCCCCTGGGCATCCTTAAGGTTAAAGTAACAATGTCCCGACGCATATTGCTTAAAATTAGATAATTCGCCCTTAACGGCCAAATTCCGCAGAGCCCTGTCTCCAGATATTAAACCAGCCAAATATCTGGTCAGCTCTCCTACAGCTACAACCTTAGACACATTGTCACCTGCCTTCTACCCAGCTTTTTCAGCCCTTGCTATTTACACCAGCCAGAACACCATTAATAAAGCGGCTGGAGTCATCAGTGCCATACTTCTTGGCCAGCTCTATAGCCTCATTAACAACTACACCCACATCAGTCTTTTCCTCATCAAATTTCAGCTCATAAACCGCCATACGGGCAATATTGCGATCCACACCAGCCATGCGGGATACCTTCCAATCCTTGGCAGCACCGTTAATCATGGCATCAATATCCTCACGAAAGGTCATGGTACCAAAAACCAGTTTTTCAATGAATCCTCTATCTCTGGCAGCTATATTCCCATTCTCCAGCTCAGCAATTGCTGCTTCAATAGCCTTTTCCTGAGCCTCACGGCTGGCTATTGTCTCTGCATCCGAATTAAAATCCAACTGAAACAAGGCCTGTAAAGCCAATTCACGAGCCTGTCGTCTACTCATATATACTATTCCTCTTTCTCAAATCTATAAAACTATCTCAATCGGTGAATATCCCTGGGAATACAATCCTTAATATTCTGCCAGGTATTTCCTTCCCGATCCACATTCATACCTATAAAAAGACCCACTGCTCCCATTAAGAGAATGAAGAGCATATTCCAAAAACCGAATATCAGAATACATATTCCCAGCAATATACCTGCTGTACCGCAGACACATTTGCCAGGATGCCTTTCCCACAAATGCTGGCCAAAGGTTACAATGCTATCCTTTAACACTCAAATCACCGCCTGTTACTTAATCCGGCGCTTCTTCACAGTAACGCCACTGGCAATGCTTTGCACTGAAATCTTTATATCAACATCATCAATGCCAGCAACCTCTACCAGATATTTGGCAAGCTGCTGACGCAGCTCGTCGCTAAGCTCAGGTATATTCCGTTCCTGACTAACCTCCAAGGAAAGCTCCAGCTTCAAAAAATCTCCCTGCTCCTTGCGATGCTCCACTCTGCTCTTGACCTTGGCCTGCTGTACGCCACGAATCTTCATAGCCATAGACTCTGCCATATTGCGGATAGCAGCCAGACTAACACTAATCTGTCCTGTTCCGCCATTAATCAGCAAAAGATCCTTGGCATTAACCTGCTTGTTACTGCGGTCAAAGCTGCACAAAAGCAAATGTAAGCTCAGCAGGATACCTACTCCTGCTGCCGCTGCTGTCTGCCACTGATTGACAAAATATTCGTATTCATTCAAAAGCACCCTGTCAGGAACAGCATGCAGGCATAGGGCCACTATGCCTGCACAAAAAGCTCCAACTAACAAGGTATAGATAAATAACAGGCCTCTGTTAAAAATCCCCATTATACTGCACCCTTTTGCTTAACGCACACGAACTTCTTCCTCTTTGGCTTCAGTTTCAGGGAAGCCAACACCCTGAACATGAACGTTAACCTCTACAACAGAGAGGCCAGTCATGGATTCAATGGCATTCTTAACCTTCTCCTGAACATTCAAAGCCACATCAGGAATCCGCACGCCAAACTTAACGATGATATACAAATCCACCGCAGCTTCGGTTTCACCAACCTCTACCTTGACGCCCTTGGCCAGATTCTTTTTCCCAAGAATCTCTGCGATACCGCCTACCAAGCCACCGCTCATGCCTGCAATGCCATCTACCTCAGTAGCAGCCATGCCTGCAATAATGCTAACAACCTCATCAGCAATACGTACAGAACCAATACCCTCATCAAGTTTAATGTTTTCGTTTGCCATAGAAAAAACCTCCCTTGCCATTTTAACTGGGGTTTAATACACATATATTCATCCCCATTGGAAAACCATGCATATTTGCCCACAACAGGGACTGCTTATGCAATCCTTTGTGTATTATTTTACCAAACATATAGACTTTATACAAG
>DAVZJH010000009.1:0-37362 GCA_052272885.1 Anaerovibrio sp.
TATTTCGAGAATCTTTGACATACCGAATTATATTTACAACTCTAAGGAGATAGACAACTCGGCAAATCAGAATTTATAGGCTTGACAAATAAAAGATTTTCTTGCATAATACTTTCAACGATAGTCGTTAAAAGTATGTAGGTGGTGGGAATTTATGTCCAATAGGGCAGATAAAATAAAGGAATTTCACAAACAGCAAATCAAGGATTTCTTTTTCCGCACTCATAGTGCCAGCAAAAAGGAGCTCAGCAAAGCTACGGGGATTTCCCAGACGACCTGCACTACCATATTGCAGGAGCTGTTAGCTGAGGAATATCTAAAGCAAGGCTTGAATCGTGAGGCTACAGGGGGACGGCCTGAGAAATGCTATGTGTTGAACAAAAATAATGCTTTTTATTGTCTGGTATGGATTCAGCGAGTAGCTACGGGAATTATCAATAGTATCAAGGTTTTGAATCAGGGACAGGAGATAGTTTATCAGCAGGATTTTTCAGCTTCTATCTGGCAGATGGAAGATTTTGTTTCACAGCTTCAAAAGGTATATGATTTGCATTTACCTATTAAGGCTATGGCAATTAGTATTCCAGGGGTTATTGAGGGCAACAATGTTCTTACCTGTGATATTGAGGAATTGGCGGGATGCCATTTGGTTGATACCTTGAAACAATATTTCCATGTGGACATTGTTATTGAAAATGATGTGAATTTGGCGGTGATTGGCCAGCATGGACAGGAAAGCAGCATTGCCTTTCTATTTCAGGCTCCTTCTGCTGGTGCTGGCAGTGGTATTATCCTCAACAATCAGTTATATCGTGGCAAAAGCCTTTTTGCTGGAGAAATATGCCATTTAGATAATTGCAAATCTTGGAGTAAAGCATTGGACTCCCAGGAGGAGGCTCAACGGCAGCTTTATAGGTATATCAATGCCATTATCTGTATGTGGAATCCAGAAAAGCTAGCTATTTACAGTGTCTTTGAGCCAGATGAAGCCAAGCTAAGACAATGGCTAAAGGATAATTTTATGCCTATTCATCATCCGGTTTTGGAGGTTTTGAACAGCATGGATAGGCCGCTATTTAAGGGACTGCTGGAAATAGCCTATGATTCCCAGCGCAGTCATATTAGACTAGGTGAATTTAAACGTTTTTAAAAGGAGTAAAATTAATGCAGGAAATCTCTTTAAAATGGCGGCAGCACGCTGTCCGCGGTCTTTTCTTTTTATCCGGACTTTCTTGTGCCACTTGGGCGCCTATGGTACCTATAGTCAAGCAGCGATTAAATATAAGTGACGATATTATGGGCATGTTGCTTTTGTGTATAGGCATTGGTTCCATGTTTGCCATGCCATTTTCTGGTTCTATGGCGCAGAAATACGGTTGTCGCAAGGTACTTACTATAGCTAGCATCTTAGCTATAGGTATTCTTTTCGGCCTTAGTCAGGCAAATTCTATTTATATGGTAGCAGCTTTTTTATTACTTTTTGGCAGTGCTATTGGCATGATAGATGTAACCATGAATATTAATGCAGTGTTGGTGGAGAAAATCAGCCCCCGCAGCATTATGTCCAATTATCATGGTATGTGGAGCACGGGCTGTTTTGTGGGAGCTGGTCTTTTTGCCCTTTGTCTCTCTAATGGGCTTTCGGTAACAGCTGCCACCTGTGTTGCATTGCTTATAATGACAGCTATTGTAGTTATATTTTCTGGTAAGCTGTTGGAATATGGTGATGATAGCAACTCTGAAGAAAAAGCACCTTTGATAGCGATTCCAAAGGGCATAGTTGTGTTCTTTAGTATTGTTACCGGTATTTCCTTCCTGGTGGAGGGAGCTGTTATGGATTGGAGCGGCATTTTTATTACAGAGGTACACAATATGGATATTGCTCTGGCTGGCACAGGCTATTCTATCTACTCTGCAGCCATGCTGCTGTGCCGTTTTGGCGGAGATGCAGCAGTGCGGCGTTTAGGCCGTAAGACTGTAGCTCTGGGCGGTATGGTTATCAGCTGTTTAGGCTTTTTGCTGTTAATATTCTCCCCTTGGGAAATTGGCACCTTTGCCTCCTTCTTTATCATGGGCATTGGCCTGGCTAATGTAGTACCAGTGGTGTTTTCCATTATGGGCAAACAGAAGGATATGCCATCAGCTCAGGCCATTGCCGCCGTAAGCACTGTAGGCTATATGGGTGTGTTAGGCGGCCCAGCCACAATAGGCTTTATCTCCAATGCCACCAGTCTCAACATAGCCTTCGGTATTATTGCTATCTTGATTGTTATACAGACATTGATTACAAAATATGTATTTCAAAAAATGAATTAAATATATGGAAGTCAATTAATAAACAATGAAAATCTCTGCCTAAATTTTGCAGAGGTTTTTATTTTGCGTATAATGTAGTATAAAGTTTGCCATATGTTTTCTTTTTTGCTACAATATTTGTAGAAATGGAGGCGTACTTATGCTTTTTAATATCATAAAAACAACAATGGCATATTTAGAAAGTATGCCGAAAAAAGACCGGAAAAAAATAGGCCAGTTTTTTACCAGTGCAAACACAGCTCAGTATATGGCTTCCCTGTTCAAAATTCCTAACAAGGAGCAAATTAACATTTTAGACCCTGGCACAGGCACGGGAATTTTGTCTGCTGCATTGGTAGAAAGGGTATTAAAACACGATGAAAATATTTCCGTAGAGTTGACTTGCTATGAAGTAGATGAAAATGTTTTGCCTGTTTTGCAGGAGAATCTGCGTCATATGAAAAGTGTTTATGGTGATAGATTAGAGATTATTCTCAAACAGGAAGATTACATATTATCTCAGGCAGATGATTTTAATCATGATATTTTTGAAGATAGGGAAGCAAAAAAATGGGATATTGTAATTTCCAATCCTCCCTATATGAAAATTGAGAAAATACATCCTGCATCCATGGCTATGTCTAAGGTAGTGCACGGTTCCCCAAATCTATATTTTTTATTCATGTCCATGGCTTTATTTAATTTAAGACCAGATGGTGAAATGGTTTTTATTGTGCCTAGAAGTTGGACTTCAGGATACTATTTCAAGGCTTTTCGTGAATATTTATTATCCCATGGAAAATTAGAATATATACATCTTTTTGCTAGCAGGGACAAGGTTTTTAAGGAAGAACAGGTTTTGCAGGAAACCATGATTGTTAAGATAAAGAAAACCTTTGAGACGGTAAAAAAAGTAATAATAGCTTCTTCGGAATCAAGTCATGATTTTTCTAGTGTTGAACAGATAAAACAGGCATATAATCAAATTGTTGTGGGGAAGGATAAATATGTTCTTTTGCCTGTTAATCAGGAGCAGGTATCCGTAATAAATATGGTTAATACATATGATAAAAATATGCCAGATTATGGCTATAGAATGAAAACTGGTATTGTGGTAGATTTTAGACAAAAATATGCTCTAAGAGATAAATGTGGCAACAATACAGTTCCTTTATTTTATAGTCAAAATATACAGAATGGAATAGTTAATCATAATCCGTCAGGCAAGGAATTTGACTGGATGGTAACGGATTATGCGGGACTAGTTCAAGAGAATAAAGATTATGTATTCTTGAAGCGATTTACCGCCAAGGAAGAAAAACGCAGGTTACAATGTGGTATTTACTGTGCAGAAAAATTTAAGCAATATTCTTATATAGGCACTCATAATAAAATTAATTTTATTGAACGCACAGATAAGGCTCATTTTTCAAAACAGGAAATATATGGACTATATGCTCTATTTAATAGTACAATATATGATACATATTATCGTATTCTCAATGGCAGTACCCAGGTAAATAGTACAGAGCTAAATAATATGCCAGTACCGCCTATGGAAATAATCTCTCAGATAGGTGAGAAGCTAATAGATAACGGACATTTAGATACGAAAAATTGTGATAGAATTGTTATGGAGATTGCATATGGAAAAGAAAATTCAGGATGCTAGAAACATTCTTCAACAAATTGGTATGCCTCCTCAACAGCAGAATGATATTTGTGCATATACCTTATTGTCTTTGGCAGGTATCATGGGAGATAATAATTGGGGAGAGGCAGATAATAAATGGATTGGTATCCATGAAATTTTGATGTTTATAAGGGACAAATATGGCAGGGATTATGCAGAAAATACCAGAGAAACCATAAGAAAAAATTGTCTACACCAGTATCGGGATGGAGCTGTGGTGGAGGACAATGGTAAAGCTACTAATAGTCCCTTATACAAATACAGATTAACAGAAGAATTTTGCAATTTAATCAAATATTATGGTACTGCTGCTTGGGATTTGCAATTAGGTAGTTATATTCATGAGCATGGAACCTTGGTTGACAAGTACAGCAGTAAAAAGGCGATGGAAAAATTGCCAGTGAATATTAATGGCGCTGATTTTCATTTTAGTCCTGGCAAGCATAATCAATTACAAAAGGCCATCATTGAGGAATTTGCACCTCGCTTTGCACCAAATAGTATGTGTCTATATGTTGGCGATACTGTAGATAGAGATTTGTATAAAGATGTAGAAATGTTGAGTAAATTAGGTTTCTGTATTACGAACCATGATAAAATGCCAGATGTGGTTTTGTATAGGCCAGATGTTGAATGGTTGTATTTCATAGAAGCTGTAACCAGTGTAGGACCTATGAGTTCAAAAAGAATTTTAGAGCTAAAGGAGATGACTAAACAGGTTAATGTGGGCAAGGTATATATTACAGCATTTTTGAATATAGATGATTATCGTAAATTTGTTAAGGAAATTGCATGGGAAACAGAAGTATGGCTTGCAGATATGCCAGAGCATATGATACATATGAATGGTGATAAATTCATGGGGCCAAGATAGATAATATATTACACAAAAAAATGGAGTTGCCACTCTTGGTATAAAGCAATTAGTACATAAAACTATGTTTTGCTTTAAAAGTAGAGAGTCAACTCCATTTATATTTTACTTCCAGTAATCCAATTTTTCCTTGATACCAATGCTGGAGGCCTTGAATACAGGATTCTTACCAGCGTTGCGCTGCTGCTCGTAGTCCTTGAGGCAGGCCATAGCGCGACCGCCCAGGATTACGATGACAGGCAGATTGATAATAGCCATACAGCCCATCAGTACATCGGCAGTGTCCCACAGAAGGCCCATGCTGGAACCAGAGCCAATGAAAATCAGCAGGCAGGCCAGCAGGCGATAGCAGGTCATAAACAGCTTGCCTGGCACAGCCTCGTTAATATAGGCCAGGCAGTTATCTACATAGTAGAGATTGCCCAGCAGAGTAGTGAAGGCAAATAACAGCATGGAAACTGTTAGGAATACGCCAGCACCATTGCCTAGAGTTGCATCCAAAGCTGCCTGAACATAAGGTGCACCAGCCATTTCAGCAGTAGGCTCTACGCCAGAGCTCATGCACAGGAAGGCAGTAGCTGTACAGATAAGCAGAGTATCAATAAATACAGAGAACATCTGCACAAGACCCTGCTTAACAGGATGGGAAACATCGGCAGAAGCAGCGGCATTTGGAGCGGAACCTACACCAGCCTCGTTGGAGTAAAGACCACGCTTGATACCCAGCATAACACAGGAGCCAGTAAAACCACCGAAAATAGCTTCAAAATCAAAGGCCTGGGCAAAGATGGTTTCAAATACATGAGGCAGTAGGCCGATATTCAGCAGGGTAACAATACCAGCCACCAGCACATAAATCATGCCCATGAAAGGCACCAGAGTGGAGGTAATACGGATAATACGGCGACCGCCCCCAAAGATACACCAGCCAACCATCACAGCCAAAATACCGCCAATTACCCAAGGAGTAGTTTCTACATCGTAGAAGCCAAAGCCAGAGAAGGTGGACTGAAGGTTATAGGCACAGAGCATATTAAAGCCTACACCATAGGTGAGAATCAGGGAAAGAGCAAAAATAACCGCAATAAATCTGTTTTTTAGGGCACTTTCAATGTAGTAGGCAGGGCCACCGTAGCTGCTATGCTCACCACGCTTCTTGTAAATCTGAGCTAGGGTGCTTTCTACAAAGGCAGAGCCACCGCCTACAATGGCAGCCAGCCACATCCAGAACATAGAACCAAAGCCACCAAGACAAAGGGCAGTAGATACACCGATAATATTGCCAGTACCTACTCGGGATGCTGTGGAAACCATGAGGGCCTGGAAGGAGGACACACTGTCCTTATCAGCCTTTTTCTCCGTAATAACTCGCAGGGTTTCCCCTAAAAGACGCAGCTGAACAAATCTGGTGCGGAAGGTGTAGTACAGGCCAACACCTATCAGCATGATAATCAGCAGCTTGCCATACATAAAATTAGATATGGCACCAATCAATTCTGCATACATTTCAAAATCTCCTTTTCTATACGTTATATACACAGATATATTATAATGGCATATTAGAAATAAAACAAGATTATAGATAAAGGCAAAATTTTTATGCTTATACTGGCATATGAGGCACAGTAATCTTCCTTACAGAATTAAGCAGAAAAAGATTGATAAGCGAAATAAATACTGTGATATAGGGGGTAAATTTGCCATTTAAGGGGATTTCATGGTATAATTAGAGGCTGAATATTGTTTATTATTTGATTGAGGTGAGAGTGTGGAATTTGGTAATGGTAGGATTTTACCGGTAAATCTGGAACAGGAAATGCGTAATTCCTATATTGATTACGCCATGAGCGTTATTGTTTCCAGAGCTTTGCCAGATGTCCGTGATGGCTTGAAGCCAGTTCATAGAAGAATATTATATGCTATGCAGGAGGCAGGTATGACCTCCGGCAAGCCTTACAAGAAATCAGCCCGTATCGTAGGCGAAGTTCTTGGTAAATATCATCCTCATGGTGATAGCTCTGTTTATGATGCTATTGTGCGTATGGCTCAGGATTTCTCCATGCGTTATATGCTGGCTGATGGCCACGGTAACTTTGGTTCCGTGGATGGTGATCCTCCAGCAGCTATGCGTTACACTGAGGTACGTATGGCCAGAATTGCAGAGCTGATGCTGCAGGATATTGATAAGGACACAGTGGATTTTGTACCAAACTACGATGAATCCATGAAGGAGCCTTCTGTACTGCCAGCCAAGTTCCCAGAGCTGTTGGTTAACGGTACATCTGGTATTGCGGTAGGTATGGCTACCAATATTCCTCCTCATAATATGAGTGAGGTTATTGATGGTGTTCTGATGCTTATTGACAATCCAGATGCTTCTGTAGAGGAGCTGATGACTGTTATTAAGGGACCAGATTTCCCTACTGGCGGTTTGATTATGGGCACCACTGGCATTCGGGATGCTTATACTACTGGCCGTGGCTCTGTGAAGATGCGAGCCAAGGCACATATTGAAACCATGTCTAATGGCAAGCCAAGAATCGTAGTTACTGAGCTGCCTTATCAGGTGAACAAGGCAAGACTGATTGAAAAGATTGCGGAGCTGGCTAGGGACAAGCAGATTGAGGGTATTACAGACCTGCGGGATGAATCTGACCGCAAGGGTATGAGCATCGTCATTGAATTGCGCAAGGATATTAACCCTGATATTATGCTGAACCAGCTGTACAAGCATACTCAGCTGCAGGAGACCTTTGGTGTAATTATGCTGGCCTTGGTGGATAACCAGCCACGCATTTTGACTTTGAAGCAGGTACTGCATTATTACATCCAGCATCAAGAGGATGTAATTACCAGAAGAACCAGATATGAGCTGTCCAAGGCAGAGGCCAGAGCTCATATTTTGGAGGGCTTGACCATTGCTCTGGATCATCTGGATGCAGTAATTACCACTATTCGTGAGTCTCAGACTGCTGATATTGCCCGCAATGCTTTGATGGATGGCTTTAAGCTGTCTGAGAAGCAGGCTCAGGCTATCCTTGATTTGCGTCTCCAGCGTCTTACAGGCTTGGAGCGGGAAAAGATTGAGGAGGAGTATCAGGAAGTTCTGAAGAAAATTGAATGGTTGAAGTCTGTACTGGCTGATGAAAGCAAGATTATGACCATTATCAAGGATGAGCTGACTGCGGTTAAGGAGAAATATGGTGATGCCCGCCGCACTACCATTACCTATGATATGTCCGAAATGAGCGAGGAGGATCTTATCGCTGACGAGGATGTGGTGCTGACTATCAGCCATAACAACTATATCAAGCGTATGAAGCTGGATACCTATAACAAGCAGAACCGTGGCGGTCAGGGTATTCTGGGTATGTCCACCAAGGAAGGGGACTTTGTGGAGAATATTCTTATCACCACTACCCATCATACTATCCTGTTCTTTACCAGCCGTGGCCGGGTACACTATCTCAAGGCATATCAGATTGCTGAAGCCAGCCGCCAGGCTAGGGGTACAGCTCTGATTAATCTTTTGAAGCTGGACAAGGGAGAGAAGATTACTGCTGTATTGCAGGTACGGGAGTACAATCCTGCCAAATTCCTCTTTATGGCTACTCGCAAGGGTATTGTCAAGAAGGTTCAGCTGTCCGAGTTCAATACCAGCCGCAAGCTGGGAGTTATTGCTCTGAAGCTGGATGATGATGACGAGCTGATTGGCGTTAAGCAGACTGATGGCCAGAAGCAGATTGTTATCGGTACTCGCAATGGTTATGCCATTATCTTTGACGAGGAGGAAGTACGTTCTATGGGACGTATTGCTAGAGGTGTCAAGGGTATCAAGCTGCGGGAGGGCGATGAGGTTGTAGGTATGGATACCATCAAGCGGGATTCTGAGATTTTGACAGTAACTGCTGGTGGCTATGGCAAGCGTACCAAGGTAGAGGAATACACTACTCATCATCGTGGCGCTATGGGTGTTATCAACCTGAGAGTTACCGAGAAAACCGGTGAGGTTATTGGCTTGAAGGTAGTTCGTGATGGTCAGGAGCTGATGCTTATCAGCACTAACGGAATTATTATCCGTACAGGTCTGGATAAGATTTCTGTTATTGGCCGTGCATCTCAGGGAGTTATCATTATGAAAACTGCTGAGGAGGATAAGGTGGCTTCTATGGCTATTCTTACCCAGAAGGCTGAATAAAAATAGAGTTCATACACAGAGAAGATATTGATTTTCTCTGTGTATTTTTTTGCAAAAAAATTCCCCTTCTGGGAGAAGAAATTATCTTCTTTCCAGAAAGGGAAGTTAATGCTTTAATTTGAGGTTTTGCCTGTTGTTGGCAGGCTCATGCTAGGAGCTGGAGCTGGTTCTACAGCCTCTGGCATAGGATTCTGCTCACTGTTTTGCCTTGGTTCCTTATCTGGAACCTTGCTGCCTCTGGCATCTTCCTCATCTCGATATGGGTCGGAGAGGTCTTCCTTGTCCTCGGTATCCTTTTCCTTAGAGCTGCTGTGTTTTTTGTCCTTACTCTGGGCGGAGTCTATATCCTCATTATAGCGATCTAGTCCCAGCTTGTGCATGGTAGCCTCATCCATAGGAATTTCCTGGGCATCATCTGGTACGGAGTTTTCATATTCCAGCATTTCCCGCTGAGTAGCACTGCGCAGGTCAGGACTGATTTTTACATCCAGAGTGTTGGCTACCGTAGCCCGTAGCTTGGACAAATCAGGAATCCAGTAGCTAACACCACCAATATACATAGGACGTCCTGGCAGCATTTCCGTCTGGAGGCCATTGCTTTGTGCTTCCTTTAGGGCAGCCATCAATTCAATCATCTGCTTTACAGACAGGTCTGTATTGATGGAATCTACAACCTGACCGATAATAGCTGGAATGCGAGGAATAATAGATGGTGAAGTAAGCTTATCCATAACAGCCTTCATGAATTTCTGCTGTCTGGTGATACGTCCAATATCTCCCTCTTCATCTCGGTATCTTACATAGGTAATGGCGGTGTTGCCATCCATATGCTGTTGGCCGGGATAAAGATTAATGACCAAGCCACCATTATCATCCCAAGGATCCTCATAATACATACGCTTTTCTACGTTAATATCTATACCGCCAATGGCATCAATGATTTTTGTAAAGGCATTAACATTAATAATAACGTAATGCTCCATTTCTACCCCCAGCAAATCCTCAATCGTGCCTTGGGTAAGTTTGTGACCGCCGTAGGCATAGGCAGCATTGATTTTGTCAAAGCCATGTCCCTTGATTTTGACTCGAGTATCTCTAGGTACAGAAAGGATAGCAGCCTTGTGCTTCTTGGCATCCAGTGTAGCAATCATTAGAGTATCAGAACGGCCTACATCCCCTTCCCGCTCATCTACACCCATGAGCATAACTACGGTTTTATCCGGGGAGGCCATACGGGTTTTATTTTCTGTAGGCTTGTCATCAAATAGACTGGAGGATGCAAAAAGAGCTCCAGCTACAGCTGCCAGGGCAAAGGCGCCAAGCAGTAAGACAATAGGCAGCCATGAGTTTTTTTTCTTCTTTTGATGCCGCTCCCGTCGGGAACGGTAGATAGGCTGTTTTTCATCATATTGTTTTTTTGGCAATATATTTCATCTCACTTTATTAGAATAAGCAAGCTGTCGCAGCTATTTTATGCCCTTGCTTTTGGCAAAAGCAGGATATGCCCTATCGACAAGCATACTACACTACATTATTATACAACCTTTTGTGAAAATTTGCTTGAATAAATAGAGAAAATCCAAAAGCAAGAAAAAATAATATTTATACACAGAACAGGGGATAAGTAGAGATTATACAGAAAAATATGTGGATAAAGTGGAATAATAGAGAAAAAGTTATCCACAGGTGTGGATAATAATGGGGATAACTCAATATATTGTAGCTATATCAAGAGAATAACACAATATCTTGATATGAAAATCAGAGATAAAAAAATATCCCTGTGGATACCTGTGAATAAGTAGTGAATATCTTTGGTGAACAAATGAGTAAGTATTGGTAATATTAGCAAAAAAAACAGCTGTCCCAGAGAATTTCTCTGTAAACAGCTGCTGTTATTCACCACTGTGGATAAGTTATTCACCATTATAAATAAGTTCTACGTTGTTATTATTAAAGAAGTCAATATATTTCTGAGTTGGTTTTTTGTCCATAATGACAGAGTCAAAATCCTTTAGGGCATTGTAGGAAACCAAGGATGGAGAATCAAGCTTTGAGGTATCCATCATCAAATAATGCTTGCCAGGCTTGGTAGCCAAAAGATACTGAATCTCACAATCTAAAGGGGAAGCACTGGTGGCGCCATTTTCGATGGAAACACCAATGGTGGACATAAAGAATTTGGAAATATTATACATGCTAAGGCTGCGGGCTACGCTGGGGCCGACAAAAGCCTTGCTAGGGGGATAAAGGGTGCCGCCAGTGGCAATAATGTTGAACTTCTCTGTTTCTACGGCTGCGTTAATGGCATTAATATTGGCGGTAACTACGGTGACGTTCTTTTTCTTTTCAATATATGGCAGCATCAAGGCTGTGGTGGTGCCAATATCAATATAGATAACATCCTCGTCATTTACCAAATCTGCAGCCAGCTGGGCAATCTTCATTTTCTCGTCAAGATTGGTAGTATTCATAACCCAGTTATGGCCTGGCCTGTTTTCAGGTTCAGGTTCTTTAGTGTCGTTTAGGACAATACCGCCATAAACTTTTTTGATGCTGCCACTTTTGTCCATCTCAGCAATATCTCGGCGAATGGTGTTCTTGGAAACATTGAAATACTCGCATAAATAGTCAATGGACAAGCTGTGCATATCCATGAGAAGTTCTTCAATTTTGCGGATACGATTAACTTTCATTTACTCACCTGTTCATAATAAATGCTTCTTTTTGTAATGTTTTGGGTAACTTACATACAATTATACCCAAAAAATATACAAAATACAAGAATCTTTCTCACAAAAATAGAATTTTGTAGATATTCTTGTTTTATTAAGAAATTTGTGTCAAAATGGGAAAAATGTCGGTAAAAATCGAAAAAAATTTACTGAAAATTTTCAGAAAATTCTGCTATACTATTAACACCATTTGTGGGTAGAGATGTTAAACACTGCCTAGCAAATGGTTCTGTTTTTCTGTAAGAAAGGTGTGAGAATATGTATAAAAAACTTATGATAATCTACCTTGGTATTCTGGCGTCTATGGCTCCTCTGGCCACAGATATGTATCTTCCCTCCCTGCCTGAGCTGCAGGCTGATTTTGGCAGCAGTACGGTTTTGATTCAGCTAACCTTGACTATGACTACTTTAGGTATGGCCGCAGGACAGATTTTTGCTGGACCAATTAGTGATTTGCGAGGCCGCAAGGTGCCACTTTTGGTGGGGATGCTGATTTTTATGGCAGCCTCTCTGATTTGTGCCTTGGTGAATAATATTTATATTTTCCTGGGGGCTCGCCTGATACAGGGCTTGGCAGGTGCCTGCGGTATAGTTATTGCCAGAGCCATTGTCAGGGATATGTGTCAAGGGGCAGAGTTGACTACATTTTATGCGATTTTGATGACGGTTCATGGTTTGGCTCCTATTTTGGCCCCGGTAATTGGCGGTCAGCTGCTGGCTTTTGGCAGTTGGCATCTGATTTTTTCCACCTTGGCAGGTATGGGCTTGGTTATGGCCGTGGCTACACTGTTTTACACAGAAACACTGGCTCCAGAGAAGCGGATTAAAAATATTTCATCCACTTTGCATGTATTGCCACAGCTTATGAAGAATCGCTACTTTATGGGACATTGTCTGGTACAGAGCTTTGTCTTTGTGTCCTTCTTTTCCTATATTGGCAGTTCAGCCTTTATCTTTCAGGGTATATATGGAGTTAGTGCCCAGGAGTTTAGTTATATTTATGGTGGTATTGGTATCTGTTTGATGTTGTTTGGCACTATTCCTGCCAAGCTGGGAGGCAAGGTACCTGAGTACAAAATGTTGTTTGCTTCTATTGCAATGCAAATTTTAGGTAGTATACTGTTATTGGGCACCTTTGCTTTGGCAGATAATTTCTGTTTGGTGTTGCTGTTCTTGGTTATTAGCGTTATGCCTATTCCAATTATTGCTACTGTAAGCTTCTCTATGGCTCTTAATGGCCAGGGGAGGAATGCAGGCAGTGCTTCTGCTTTGCTAGGGTTCTTCTCCATGTTTTTGGGAGCATTGATGATGCCTGTAGCAGGTTATATTGGCACAGATACTGGTATACCTATGGCAGTAATTATGTTATGTGGTTTCCTTCTGGCTATGCTTTGCTATTGGATCATGATACGGCCTGCACATCAGAGGTAAATCTGTCTTAGTTATCCACATATTTCATGTGCATAAGTCAGTGGAAATGTGGATAACTAATATATATATGTAGATAATTGACATATAAGCTGTGAAAAAATCATGACGTATTGTTGAAAACTGGAGGTTTTAGAATGGGTTTCAAGGAAGTTGTACCAGAAAATTTTGAGGAAAGTGTTTTCAAGGTAATTGGTAAGGATTGGCTGCTGCTGGCTGGCACCAAGGATGGCAAAACCAATGCCATGACTGCTTCCTGGGGCGGCATGGGGATTATGTGGGGCAAGCCTGTAGCCTATGTATTTATTCGTCCTCAGCGGTATACCAAGGAATTTGTGGATAATAGCGAGGGCATGACTATTTCTGTTTTGGAGGATCCAGATCACAAGGTAATGAGTTACTTTGGCAGGGTTTCTGGCCGTGATGAGGATAAGATTGCCAAGACTGGCCTTACCAAGGTAGAGGAGAATGGGCAGGTTTACTTTGAGGAAGCAAGAATTGCTATGGTTTGCCGTAAGCTTTATGCTCAGGAAATGAAGCCTGAATGCTTCTTTGATAAGGAAAGTGATGCTAAATGGTATCCTAATAAGGATTACCACACTATGTATGTTATGGAGATTGAAAAGCTGCTGGTAAAGGAGTAATACTATGTATGATTCCGTTAGAAGCCTGCTGGAGCTGGTGCAGGAAGCTGTTTCTCCTTGGCATACGGTACAGGCGGTTAGCAAAAGATTAAGCAAGGCAGGCTTTCAGCCTTTGGATTTGGGTGAAAAATGGCAGCTGGAATCAGGGAAAAGCTATTATGTGGAGGTCTTTGATTCCACGGTTTTAGCCTTTACCATAGGCTGTAATGGCTATACAGAGGCCAATAGTCTGCGGATAGCTGCTTCTCATACAGATTTTCCGGGACTTAGAATCAAGCCCCAGGCCAGTGTTATCAAGGATGGCTATGGGGTGCTGAATATTGAATCCTATGGGGGACTGATTCTGTCTAGCTGGCAGGATAGGCCCCTGTCCATTGCCGGGAAGATTACCTTGAAGGGACAGGATGCTTTTCATCCTCAGCTAAGGCTGGTGGATTTTAACAAGCCTCTTTTGACTATTCCTGAGCTGGCTATTCATATGAATCGCAAGGTAAATGAAGGAGTAGCGCTCAAAAAGCAAAAGGAAATGTTACCTTTAATGGCGGTGCTGGGCAAGGATGGGGATAAAAATTTCTTTGACCATTGGCTGGCAAAGGAATTGGGCTGTGAGTCAGAGGAGATTCTTGCCTATGAGCTGAATCTTTATCCCTACGAGGCTGGTTGTCAGTTGGGCTTGGCTGGTGAGCTGGTTTCTGCTCCTAGACTGGATAATATTACCTCTGTGGAGGCTTCTTTGCAGGGAATTATTGCTTCCTCTGCCAAGGCTCTGGAATTATCCGGAATTCGTCTAGCAGCCTTCTTTGATAATGAGGAAATTGGCAGCCGCACCAAGCAGGGGGCTGGATCTGGTATTTTGCTGGAGGTTTTGGAACGGATTTATCTGGCTCTTGGCTATGATAGGACGGCTATGTGGCAGGCTGTCAGCGGTGGTTTTATGCTGTCTGTGGATGTAGCCCATGCTCTGCATCCGAATTATGGGGAAAAATATGATCCTTATATCAGACCTGTACTAAATGGCGGTGTGGCTTTGAAGCAGGCTGCTTCTCAGTCCTATGCCGGAGATGCTCAGTCAGTGGCCATAATTAAGGCTCTTTGTCAGCAGGAAGGTATTCCTTGCCAGATGTTTGTAAATCATGCTGATCAGCCTGGTGGCTCCACTCTAGGCTCAATTGCTTCTGCATTGGTGCCTATGCGAACGATGGATGTAGGGGTGGCTATGCTGTCCATGCATTCTGCAAGGGAAACTATGGGGGCTGCTGATCAGCAGGCTCTTAATGAGTTAATTGGCAAATTCTATACAGTATAATTTTCTTTAAATATTATCAGAGACAGAAAAATTACCAGAGCAGTTTTTTCTGTCTCTTATTTTTGTAAGCAGGTAGTGGGAGATAATATATAGTGAAATATTGATACTATTAATGAGTATGTTTTGGATATGTTTTTATGATTATTGTCCTGCCTGAAAAGAGCAAATTCCATGTAAATCAGAATTGTATACAAAAAAACATACTATTGTCAGCAAATATCAGATAATTCTCATGATATATGAGTATGTTTTGCCTTTAAATAAACTATAAATGGTAAACTTTTGGTGATTTTTTTAAAAAAATCATAAAATACCCTTGACATACTCATGAAGGTGTAGTATTATATAACCATCGACAGGGACATAGCACAGAGCGAAAGACAGAATCGGTTAGTCTGAAGCTCAACACCCCTCGCTATGAAGCTTCGATATACCCCTTTTACGCGACATTCCCCTGTGTCGCATAAACCCCTCTCTTTTAATAGATACTTCTTCTTTTACCTAAAAGAGGAAAAAGGCTGTGAAAACGTCGCCTATCGTTTTTACAGCTTTTTTCTTGTCTAATTTTATGCCATAGAAACATTGATGTAGATTTGGATAAGGAATAGAGAAATTATATGTAAAACAAAATTGGCAGGCTAGAGATAATTCTAACCTGCCAATTTTTATGGAAATTTTTAATTAGCTAAGCAACAGAGCATCAGAGTTCAGCTCACTGCCAGCAGCCTTTTCAAACATAGCCAAAAGGTCTTTGATGGTAAGATGCTTCTTTTCCTCGCCCTTAACATCAATCAGGATTTTGCCATCGTGAAGCATAATCAGGCGATTGCCACAGGCTAAGGCATCCTTCATATTATGGGTAATCATCAAGGTAGTAAGGTTGCGCTTGTGGACAATATCCGTAGTCAGGGACAATACCTGGGCAGCGGTCTTAGGATCAAGAGCTGCAGTATGCTCATCCAAAAGCAGTAGCTTTGGCTCCACCAGAGTAGCCATCAGCAAGGTGAGAGCCTGACGCTGACCACCAGATAGCAGGCCTACCTTGGACTCCAATCTATCCTCCAAGCCCAGATTCAGGGTTTTCAGCTGCTCCCGGAAAAACTCTCTCTGAGCCACTGGGGCACTCCAACGAAGGGTAGGAGTTTTGCCGCGACGAGAGGCAATAGCCATATTTTCCTCAATCTGCATATTGGCAGCAGTACCCATCATAGGATCCTGGAATACACGGCCAATGTATTTGGCTCTTTTGTGCTCAGGCCATTTGGTAATATCCTGACCATCAATAATGATTTTGCCTCTATCTACTGGAAAGGTACCAGCAATGGAGTTCATCAGAGTAGATTTTCCAGCGCCGTTAC
This sequence comes from Anaerovibrio sp., assembly GCA_052272885.1. Lineage (GTDB taxonomy): Bacteria > Bacillota > Negativicutes > Selenomonadales > Selenomonadaceae > Anaerovibrio. The sequence continues at coordinate 16,532 of DAVZJH010000009.1, forward strand.
CGCCAATAACTGTAACGAAATCACCTGGCTCCAAGTGAAGGGTAACGCCCTTTAGAGCCTTTTTTTCAGTAATAGTACCTGGGTTAAAGGTTTTGGCAATATCTTCAATTCTCAGCATTAGTCCTTCGCCGCCTTTCTCTTATTTAATTTCGCCTGGAACAGAGGCATGGACAAAGCAGCTGCTACCAGAATAGCTGTAAAGAGCTTCAAATCATTTGGTGGCATACCCATCTGCAAAACAATGGCAATAACAGCACGATAAGCAATGGAGCCAAGAATAACAGACAGCAGGCAGTTCTTGAAGCTGCGGGTGCCAAAGAGTACCTCGCCGATAATAACAGAAGCCAAGCCAATAACAATAGTGCCAACACCCATACCTACATCGGCAAAGCCGTTGGCCTGGGCTACTAAAGCTCCGGACAGGGCTACCAAGGCATTGGAAATCAAAAGTCCCAGGATAATAGTAATATCAGTATTGACGCCGTTGGCCCGAATCATATGAGGATTGCAGCCAGTAGCACGAATAGCAGCACCGATTTCTGTACCAAAGAAAAGATAACAGCCTACAGCAGTAATAATAACAGCAATTAGACCTATAACCAGAATCATATTGGACAGCTCCAGGCCAGGAATGGCATAGAGAGAAAATATGGTATCAACCTGCAACAGAGAAATATTGGCCTTGCCCATAATCCGTAGGTTGACGGAATACAGGGCAATCATGGTCAGAATACCAGCCAACAGAGCAGGTATTTTTAGCTTGGTACACAGAATACCGGTGATAATACCGCCTAGCATACCAGCAAAGGCAGCAGCCAGCATGGCAGGAATAGGACTCCAGCCAGCCACCAGACAGGCAGCGGCAGTAGCAGCACCTAGAGGGAAACTGCCCTCTACAGTCAAATCAGCAATATCAAGCACCCTAAAGGTAATGTATACGCCTATAGCTAGCAGGGACCACAGCAGTCCCTGAGATATAGTAGGAATTATCAGATCCAAAGTCAATTCTCCATTCTAAAAAACAGCTCCGAGCTGCTTTGCCGGGAAATAAATCAGCGGCAGGAGCGCCCGGAGCAAATATTTTCTTACTTATAAATATTACTCTGCCACATCGGCATCCTTCAGCAGATCATCGCTAAGGGTAATGCCTAACTTAGCAGCATCAGTCTTGTTAAACATAGCCTTGAGAACCTTGGCAAACTGAATTGGCATATTGGCAGGCTTGGACTTGCCCTCCAGAATATCAGCAGCCATATGGCCGGACTGCTTGCCCAGCTCATAGTAATCAATACCATAGGTAGCCAGACCGCCATTCTTTACCATATTAGGCTCGCCACAGATAACAGGCTTCTTGGCAGCATCGGTAACAGATACCAGAGTAGGAATTGCAGAAGCAATTACATTATCAGTTGGTTCCCAGAAAACATCAACCTTGCTGACCAGACTCTGAGCAGCCTGCTGAATATCATTTACATTGGAAATGGTAGCAGACTCAACCTTCAAGCCTTTAGACTCAGCGTATTCCTTCATAGCCTTGAACTGAATCTCAGAATTGGCCTCACTGGAGGTATAAATACAGCCAATAGTCTTGGCATTTGGTGCAATCTTCAGCAGCAGATCAATCTGCTCCTTGATAGGATTCATATCGCTGGTACCAGTCAGATTGCCGCCTGGCTCATTGTTGCTCTTAATCAGCTTGGCACCCTCGTAGTCAGTAATAGCAGAAGCTACAATAGGAATATCCTTGGTAAGATTGGCTACAGTCTGAGCTGCAGGTGTAGCAATGGCATAAATCAAATCAACCTTGTCGTTAACAAAACGCTGACCGATATTCTGCAGATTGGACTGGTCGGCCTGAGCATTCTGCTGGTCAATTACCAGATTCTTGCCTTCCTCAAAGCCACGCTCCTTAAGACCATCTACAAAGCCCTTGTTGGCAGCATCCAGAGCATTGTGCTCTACTAACTGGACAATGCCTACCTTGTACTGCTTGTCGCCAGAGTTGTCAGCCGCCTTGTCAGAGCCGCAGCCAGCTAACAAGCCAAAGGACATAATGGCAGCGGCACAGAGAGCAGCAGCTTTTATTTTCTTACCGAAAATCATTAAAATCACCCCTTATATATTATAGAAAAACTTAAATAGTATTATACATTATTAAGAGACAAAAATCCATAATTATATTTACCTTTTAATAGGTTAAAGTAAAATTAAGAAAAAACTGTCGAAATAAGTATGTATTTAACAATGAGAAAGGGATAGCCAACTAGCAGCTATCCCTCTGTCTATAGTGTATGTTGTGTGGATATCTATTTCTTTTCTCCAGGAATGTCCATTATAGCTTCTGGACCTCTCTGGCCTGTACGAATACGGACAGCATCCGTAAGCTCGGTAACAAAGATTTTGCCATCACCGTAGTTGCCGGTGCGGAGAGCCTTTTCGGCCGCATCCAATACAGTATCAACAGGAATTTTGCAGACAACGGTTTCCAATTTGATTTTTGGAACCAGATTTACATCATACTTTTTGCCACGGTAAACCTCTTCATGGCCCTTCTGCAGGCCACAGCCAAAGACCTGGCTGACAGTCATACCCAGCACACCAATATCATTTAATGCTTCCATCAGCTCATCCAGCTTGTTGGAGCGGGTGATAATCTCAATTTTGGTCATCTTCATTATACTGTACCTCCCTTGGCATTAACCTTCATGACAGTATTGGCCAGCATTTCACTGGAATCCTCAAAGCTGCCCATGATAGTACCGCCTACAACGGAGCGGCCATAGCCATGCTCCACGATATCCAAGCCAGCCAGCTCCTCGGACTCATCAGCACGAACATCACAGATAGCGCTGACAATCTTGAAGAGGATGAAAGTACCTACAACAGCCAAAGCATAGGCTACAACAGTGGAAATAACCTGAGCTACAAACAAATCAGTTTCGCCATAGAAAAGACCGTTGGCACCATCAGGGTTTACAGCAGTGGTAGCCCAAAGACCGGTGGCCAAAGAGCCCCAGGTACCGCCGATACCGTGAATACCAAAGGCATCAAGGGAATCATCATAGCCAAGCTTGTCCTTGAGAACAGCTACGGCAAAGTAGCAGATACCGCCGCCTATTTGCTTCTAACCATGCCACCGTAGAACAGGGCAAGGCCAGGTGTCATAAAGAATACCAGGGCCGCGCTAATCAGGACCCAGGCAGTATCGCCAGTATCAATCATGTTAATCAAATCCTTTCTCCACACATACACAACTACTTAAATTTTATGTGACATATGGGGGATAAGGGATTTTGATTTGAACAATAGAAAAATTAGTAAATTATGTAATATTTATTTCAGGATAGCGTATAAGAGACAAAAGAAAATATTCGCTAAGGTTTATAGGAAAGGATGAGAGAAATGTCAGATATCAGAATAGACGAAAGAAATCAGACTGTAAAGGAAAAAATTTCCGATGAAGAGATGGAAAAGGTAGTAGGCGGCATAGCAGGTATTGATGATTTTATTAATTGGCTCACCGGAAAGGCAGGTGCATATCTCAAGAAAAAGCTTTTTGGTTGATATTGAAAAAGGCAGGAATTGTAATTAGTTATATAAAAGGAGAGATTTATGATGATGAACATGGCAATGGCAATGGAAAATGCAGATGTAAGACAGCAGTCTCAGGAGCTTTTGGCAAAGCTGGAGGCTGATCCGGTAATCAATGGTTTGATGGAAGCGGCAGAAACCATTGAGGATATGTATGAGATAGCCAAGAGATACGTTACTATGAAGCTGGAGAATTTTCGGCAGATGTTTGAGGAGGCCATGGATTATTATAAGGGCACCAAGGTGGAGCTGGATGATGATACCATGGAATATGTGGTAGGAGGCAGCTGGAAAAGCTTTTGGGAGGGGTTTAAAAAGGTTGCTTTAGTTGCGGTTATTGCGGTAGGTGTGGGATTGGCTTGTGCAGCAACTGCCGGCGCCGCCGCTGCTGGCATAGCAGCTGTAGGGGCTGTCGTGGCAGGAACTGCTGTAGGAAGCGCTGCGGTAACAGGCGCAGTAACTGGAGCTATTGGAGGTTGTGCCGCAGGAGTTTACGGTACAGCCAAAGCAGCCATGAAATGAGTCGGAGGATGCTGCATATGGGGAATGTATTAAAGAGAATGATGTCCTTGCTGGTGTTAATGATTTTTATAATGCCAGTTAGTGCTTGGGCGGAAAAGACTGATTTTAAGGATAGTTCTTACAATTTCAAACAAGTTAAGTCTGTAGCTGTTTATGATATGGATTTTTCCAAAATAGATATGGAGGAGGATTCTGTACAGGCTAAGTCTATGCAGGCTGTATATCAGGACAAGCTGCATTCAGCCAAGTTGCCTATAGTAGATGAGGAATCGGTATGTAGAAAAATTACTCTCCTATCCGGTCAGGACATGGATACATTGTATGAAAAAAATTACGAGGAATTTGAAAAAATATATCAAGATAGGCTGCCAGAGGTGGCTGATGTATATATTACAAGTCAGATAAAAACATACAAGTCTGCTAGAATTTTTCATCCAGCTTATACCAGCTGGGAACGGCGAACTAAATATATAACAGTTAAAGATTCAGACGGTAACTCCCGCCGTGTAGAAATAGAGTATGAGGAACCTGTATATCATCCTGAATACTATAGTACCCAATTTTATGTAACAGTAGAATTTCGGGCCTATGATACCAAAACTGGCAAGGTGATTTTTAGCCGAGTAGACGCTAGGGATAGAGAGGATAATGATGGCAAGGATATGTATGCCCGTATATGTGCTAATTTTGCCAAGGATTTTGCCAAACTAATGAAATAGACGGTTGGAAAGGCGTCCTGCACAAAAAGGAAATTGATTTTGTGCAGGATGTTTTTTATTACCTTGATGCAGGCAAAAGGTCTTTCTTTTGGACATAAACCATGTTAATATAAGGTCAATATAGTATGGCAAGAAAATCTAAAGGTATTTTCCTTCAATAATGTAGGGGACATAAAAGGAGGCTTGGTGTTTTGAAAAAATATTATCTTACGGCTATGGCGCTTGTGATAGTATTAGCTATTTCTCTGATAGGCTACGGTATTTTTGTTAATTATGAGGGCGAAAGCGTTATTATGGATAGGATGAATAATAGAGCTATTGTGGTTAGCGGTGCTCAAGCCCAGCAACGTTCTATTAATGCTCAATATGAATTTGAACAGGCTACTATGGGCTCTCGCCAATCCGCTGATGTTATAGCCAAGGTAGATGGTGTAATCAGCAACTTGCGTATTCATAAAAATATGCCCTTGGCAGCAGGAGATGTGGTGGCAGATTTAACAAATGAGGATATTCCTTTGAAAATTCGTCAGGCAGAAAGCAATATGAAAAGAGCTCAGGCTTTAGAACTGCAGGCACGAAATAGTTACAATAGATATCAGAGTCTTATTAATCAGAATGCAACCTCTATGGAAAAGGTGGATGAAGCTCGAGCCAATTATGAGGCAGCTGAGGCTAATATGGCAGATGCTCAGGCTCAATATGATCAGGCAGTGCTAAATAACTCTCGCTTGCAGGTAACTACTAACATTCCAGGAAATGTGCTAATTACCTATCAGCATGCCGGCAATTATGTAACGGCTGGAACTCCTATCTGCCTAGTGGGGGATTTTAGAGCCATGTGGTTTGCCATAAATATGGAAGATGGAGATTTGCAAAGTCTATTAGGCTATCAGGGTGAGGGGGCAGAATTCACTCTTTCCTTTAGGCGTCCGGATTTTGTCAAATCCTATAATACGGAATATCAGGCTGGCAATCATGGACGCAATACGGTATTCAATGTGAAAATATATGGCATCTATCCAGAGCTTAGTCAGCCAGCAGATATGCGGCGAGTGGTTTTTGATGTCTACAATCCTTCTGGGGTGCTGGAGGCCAGAAGCTATGAGCATATGGTACTGACCTCCTCTCAGTCACGAAATGTGTTGGCTATTCCTGTGGAGGCGCTGGATAATAATAACAATCATTCAGATGTGTTTGTGGTAAATGGAGAAAATCGCCTGGAGAAGCGCAGTGTTCGTGTAGGTGCTATAAATGATCGATATGCAGAAATATTGGAGGGAATTCAGTTAGGAGAAACCGTGGTAGTGTCTGGGATAAATGGACTGCGGGAGGGACAGCTGGTTTCGGTTAATATGGAGGATATGTAATATGATCAATCCTGATAAATTATTTAGCCGAGAGGCATTGGATAAGATGCGTTCTCCTGAGAAGCTTGATACCTTGCTGCAGGTTACTACGCCAGTAGGTTGGATTGGACTGTCAGCCATTCTGTTGCTTCTTTTGGGGGTGGTACTATGGTCTATTATGGGATCCTTTACTGTTAAGGCAGATGGTTATGGCTTGATTATGGATGCAGGTGGTGTGCGCAAGCTTTCTGCCATGACTACGGGACAGATAGACGAGATATATATTAGTCAAGGCAGTCGGATAAGGGAAAATCAGCAGATAATGCACCTCAACCAGACAGCTATGACCATGGATACGGTGGCTACCCGTAATAGCATAGAGCTGGGGGCCAATCATAAAGATGTGGCACTGCGGGTTAATGCCCATGATGCCAAGCGCACAGTGGAGGCAGTCAATGAGCAAATCTATAGCCCATACAATGGCATTGTAACAGAAATATTGGTAAATAAGGGCACTTGGGTTCGTGAGGGTGAAGAAATTTGCACTATACGTTTGGATGAAGGCCGCAGTGATTTAAGTGGCTTGATGTATGTAGCTGTAGACAAGGGAAAAAGGCTGGAGCCAGGAATGACTGTGCAATTGGCACCTAATGGAACTGATGTAAGTCAGAGTGGCAGTTTGTTGGGCGTGGTTAGGTCAGTGTCAGAATATCCTGTGGATCAGGCTTCTATGGTTCGCAATCTTGGGAATGCTCAGTTGGCCCAAAGTATTTTGCAGCAAACCCAAAACTCTGTAGTAGAGGTAAGATTTGATTTGGTAAAAAATGATAAGGATGAATCAGGATATTTATGGACATCTATTGTGGGGGAGCACAAGCCGGTTACAGCTGGTACCTATGTGGCAGGCTCGGTGATTATAGATCGCAAGGCTCCTATTGAAAAGGTATTTTACAAGGCCAGCCAGTGGCTGAGAAATAGGTGATGTCAATATGGCAGAAAAGGAAAGAAAAATATCTCGTGCCAAGGTGCCTGTGATTTTGCAGATGGAGGCTACAGAATGTGGTGCGGCCTCTTTAGCCATGGTATTGGCATATTATGGATTATGGCTGCCTTTGGAACGACTGAGGCAGGAGTGTGGTGTAAGCCGTGATGGCTCCAAGGCCAGCAATGTGCTAAAGGCAGCTCGCAAGCTGGGCTGTCAGGCTGCTGGCTATCGCATGATGGCAGATCAGCTGCGGCAGGAGGAATATCCTTTGATTATTCATTGGGAGTTCAATCATTTTGTGGTGTTGGAGGGCATTAAGGATGATACTGTTTATCTCAATGATCCAGCTGTAGGCAGGAGAACCGTTAGATGGGATAGCTTTCAATCCTCCTATACGGGAATCTCCTTGGATATACGTCCTGGGGAAAATTTCCGTAGCCGGGGTCATCGTTATAATGTAGTCAAGGAGATTACTGGGCGGTTATGGCAGGATAGATCTGCTGTGGCCTTTGTGCTGCTAATTGGTTTGGGAATGATGATTTGTCAGCTGGCATCGCCAGTTATGAGTCAGATTTTTCTGGATGATATTCTTACAGGCAAGCATTCAGATTGGATGACCAATCTGATGCTGGCTATGGCTCTATCTTTTTTAGTTAGCGGTATTTTATCATTTATGCGTTCCTGGTGCCTTACTCGATGGCAGGAAAAGATAACCCTTTCGGGATCAGCAGGCTTTTTTTGGCATTTGCTGAAACTACCTATGGAGTTTTTTCAACAAAGATTTGCAGGAGAAATTGCTTCGAGAGCTGCCTTTTCGGAGTCAATAGCAGCGGTGCTCAGCAATCAGGCTGCTACCTGTATTCTGGATTTTGCCATGGCAGTATTTTTCTTAATATTGCTTTTTGAATATAGTCCTTCTTTGACTATTATTGGCGTTAGTTTTAGCCTGGTGGATTTAGGAGTGTTCTTTTATCTGCGTCGACGTATGACGGATTTGTCTATGCTTTCCCAGCAGGAAGCAGGCAAGGCCTATGGTAATGCTATGAATGGCTTGCAGATGATTGAAACCATTAAGGCTAATGGTAATGAGGCAGATTTTTTTGCCAAGGTAGCAGGTTATCATGCGAGGGTTTTGGATTGTGGTCAACGCATGGCTATGCTCAGCCAGACCACCAATATGCTGCCTTTGTTGCTAAGTGGCCTTAATGGTGCTTTGATTATGACCATAGGTGGCTTTTCTATTATGGAAGGAACCATGACGGCAGGTATATTTATGGCTTTTCAGAATCTGATGGGGAATTTTCAGGCGCCATTTAATAATTTAGTGGGCTTGGGACAGCAGCTGCAAACTACAGAAATGCAGATGCAGCGACTTAATGATGTGCGGCGTTATGAGATAGATGCGCTTAATTATCCAACGCAGGAGCCAGAGTATGCTCATAGTGCTTTGTCTGGGGAACTGGAATTGGAGAATATCTCTTTTGGTTATAGCAGATTGACGGATCCTTTGTTGAAGGATATTAGTCTGCACATGAAGCCGGGGCAGTGGACGGCGGTGGTAGGATCCTCAGGTAGTGGCAAATCTACCTTGGCTAAGGTGGTAGTGGGACTGTATGAGCAGTGGAGCGGCCGGGTATTGCTGGATGGGACAGATCGGCGCCAGATACCTCGCAGTGTTATCGTCAACTCACTATCTTCAGTGGATCAGGATGTATTTCAGATAAGTGGCAGCGTTAGGGAGAATATAAGCCTTTTTGATGCCACTATAAGCCGGGATGATGTGGTGAAGGCCGCACAGGATGCCTGCATACATAGTGATATTCTCCATCTTAATGGCAGTTATGAGGCTCGTGTGGATGAAGGAGGCCGTAATTTCAGTGGAGGGCAACGGCAGCGATTGGAGATTGCCAGAGCTTTGGCAGTGAATCCGTTTTTACTGGTGTTGGATGAGGCTACCAGCGCCTTGGATCCACTGACAGAGGAGGATATTATGAGGAATATTCGCCGGCGGGGCTGCAGCTGTTTGATTATTGCGCACCGGCTTAGTACCATTCGGGATTGCGATGAAATTATTGTTTTAGAGCAGGGAGAGGTAGTAGAGCGGGGACAGCATGAGGAATTGATGGCGTTGCGAGGCAGCTACTATCAGCTGATTATGGAGCAGCAAAAAAATCAGGCAGATGAAGCGGCATTGAAGGAGGTTTGAGGGTGGAAGAACAGGAAAAAATTAAAGCAGAACGTATTGCCAAAACTAAATCCTACCATCAAAAGCTAATGGATGCTTCCATTAATAAACTAATTCAGTCTGACGCTATAGCTTCTGTACCAGCAGATGGACAGCAGCAGGAGCGTGTAGCCTTTATTGTGCAGCTGGTGGCAGATCGACTGCATATGCCTCTGGACAATATCAATATAAATCCCAAGCTGGCAGAAAGATTGGATCAGCCAGGACTTATTAAGCGTTTGGTGCAAAAAGCCAATATGACTATGCGTCTGGTACGTCTTCAAGGCCAGTGGTATCAGAATGACAGCGGTGTTTTGCTAGGCTATGCAGGAGAAAACAAGGAACTAGTAGCATTACTGCCTGTAGATGAAGGTTCCTACAAAATGTATAGTTGGAACAATCCGGAAGGCATACCAGTAGACGCTCAGGTGGCGGAGACTATAGATGAGGACGGCTTTCGATGCTATGCAGGCTTTCCCTCACGGAAGCTGACTATCAAGGACCTTTTGAGCTTTATGTTTCGGCATTGCTGGCGCCGAGATTATCACACTATTATTTTGTGTAGCTTTGTGGCAGGCGTGATACCATTGGTATCACCAGTGATTACAGAGACTATTTTTAGCGATATTATTCCCATTAGAGATCATGTAGGATTGGCAGCAGTGACGCAAATTATGCTGATAACAGGCTTTACCACAGCAGCCTTGTCTTTGGTCCGGTCTATAGCAGTGCTGCGCATCACCAATCATCTGGATATGTCTGTGGAAGCAGCTCTTTGGGGTAGGCTTTTGCAGCTGCCAGCTAAATTTTTTCGCCGGTTTGAATCGGGGGAACTTTTGCAGCGTATCAATGGTATTGAGGCCATTAAGGAAATGGCCACAGGTCAGTTTGTGGGACAGGTATTTAATTTTGTCTTTTCCTTCTGGAGTCTGGCTCTTATGTTATGGTATAGCTGGCAGCTTACCTTGGAGGCTATTTTAGTGTGGGGAATATATCTCTTGGTGGTTTCCTTGGTTTATCGCCGTGTTATTTTCTTTCAGCGGGAAATGCTGCAGGCAGAGAATCAGACAGCTGGACTATTACAGCAAATTTTTAATGGCTTGGCCAAGTTCAGGATTCATGGAGCAGAGCCCCAAGCTTTTTATTTATGGTCCCAAAAATTTGGTCAGGAATGGAAATGGAAAATGAAGCTGCGCTGGCAGGGAAATTATAATGGCATTATTGGTGCTGTTCAGCCTTTTATCCTAAATATGCTGTTGTATTATACGGCAATTTATGGGATGCAGGAGGTAACTGCCACAGGTCAGGTGATACAAAAAATGAGTTATCCTCAGTTTTTGGCCTTTCAGTCAGCTTTTTCCACATTTAATGGTACGATTGTGGGAATTGTACCTTTGATTGCCCAGTTCTTTACGATTAAGCCCCATATTGAAAATTTGCGTCCTATTATGGAGGAGATACCAGAAGCTACGGAGGACAAACTGGATGCAGATGTGCTGACAGGTGCCATTAGTATAGAGCATTTGACCTTTAGCTATGGTCCAGAAATGCCAGATGTGCTGCAGAATATTTCCTTGAGCATAAAGTCTGGCGAGCATGTGGCCATAGTAGGTCGTTCTGGCTGCGGTAAAAGCACCTTGCTGCGATTGCTATTAGGGATGGAAATACCTCGTCAGGGAGCTATTTATTATGATTATCAGGATTTGCAGGAGCTAAATCCAGTGTCAGTGCGATGTCAGCTAGGTGTGGTGCTTCAAAATGGCCAATTAATGACAGGGGATATTTTTTCTAATATTGTGGGAACATCTCCTTTGACAATGGATGATGCCTGGCAAGCAGCAGAGATGGCAGGTATTGCTGATGATATTCGTAGTATGCCTATGGGGATGCACACTATAATTAGTGAAGGAAGCAGTAATATATCTGGTGGACAGAGACAACGTATCTTGATTGCTAGAGCCTTGGCGGGGCGTCCGGCTGTAATAATGTTGGATGAGGCTACATCAGCCTTGGATAATAGGACTCAGGCCATTGTCACAGAGAGTCTTAACTGCTTACAGGCAACAAGAATAGTTATTGCTCATCGCCTTAGTACAATTAAGCAGGCGGATAGAATCGTAGTTTTGGATAATGGCAGGATAGCAGAACAGGGCAGCTTTGAGGAATTGATGAATAAGAATGGTATATTTGCCAAGCTGGCCCAAAGGCAGATAGCTTAATGAGGAGGTATAGAGTATGGAGCTGGAGGAAAAAATAGCAGAAGGCAGAGCTGCTTATTATAATCAGCTGGCAGAGAAGGCCAAATATGATAAGGAAGCTTTTGGGGATATATATGATTATTATTTTCCTAGAGTTTATAGCTTTATTCTGGCCAAGGTAAAAAATAGTCATCAGGCGGATGATATTATTAGCAGTACCTTTGAAAGAGTGTTGCTGAAATTAGATGATTACAATTGCCAGAGAGGGGCATTTTCAACCTGGATTTTTCGTATTGCTATTAATGAAATGAATAATGCTTTTCGCAAAACTAAAAATCGCCATGAAGCAGCTTGGGAGGATTTTTTCAATCCAGCAGATAGCCGTCATACACCGGAGCAAAAGCTGGTGGTGGATGAAGGTGATGGGCAGCTTTTGGTGGCTATGGAAAAATTGGGCGAACGGGAGCGAAAGATTGTTTTGCTGAAGTATTTTGCTGGTATGAGTAATAAGGAAATTGCGGAAATGTTAGAGCTGACTGCTACCAATGTAGGGGTAGTTCTCCATAGATCATTGGATAAATTGAAAAAATTATTGGAAGCAGATAAATATATCCGGTAAAAAATTGTAATATTTCAGCCCCTTGTGCATATAAGTAATGAGACTATATGAATGGAATAAGGAAAGGAGGCTGAAGAGAATGCAAAAAATAATAGATTTAAGTCATAGCTCTCAGATTAGGGAAAGCCTTAGGGCAGAGCTAATGGCTAAATACGATGGAAAAAAAAAATCCCTGCTGGCCGAGGACGAGCTGGACATGGTGCAGGCAGCAGGAAATGTAAGCTCTACTTTTCCTTTCGATAAGGAAAAGTTCCGTTGATTGAGGAGAGGCAGAGTCTGAATGGCTCTGCTTTTTTGTTGCTGCCAATCTGATGATACCAGCAGGGGAGTAGTAAATATATTAGCAAGTTCACATAGAAAATGATTTTTATTTATTTTTCCTGCAAAAGTAGGTATAATAGCATTGGTGTGTTGTTGAAGAAATACTATTTTCTTGACCTTTGGAGAAAAATGTGTTATCATGCAAAACATACAGGAAAACAATGTTTTAGGAGTTGAAGCCTGTGATTGATTTATCCCATATTGAGAAAATCTATGACAGTCCCTCAGGCCCGGTAAAGGCTATTAAGGATATCAGCCTCCATATTAATAAGGGAGAAATTTATGGTATCATTGGTCTTAGCGGTGCTGGTAAATCCACCTTGGTACGGTGTATCAATCTTTTGGAGCGCCCTACCAGTGGTGTGGTAACAGTGGATGGTCAGGATATAACAGCCATGAGCGAGAGCCAGCTGCGGCAGGCCCGCAAAAGTATTGGTATGATTTTTCAGCATTTTAATCTGCTGTCCTCGGCAACGGTATATGACAATGTTGCCTTTCCTTTGCGGCTGGTTAATGCCTCAAAGGAAAAGATTCACAAGAAGGTTATGGAGCTTTTGGAACTGGTAGGTCTTGCTAATAAGGCAGATCAGTATCCATCCCAGTTATCTGGTGGTCAGAAACAGCGGGTAGGTATTGCTAGAGCTCTAGCCAGCGAGCCAAAGATTCTGCTGTGCGATGAGGCTACCTCAGCTTTGGATCCACAGACCACCAAGGCTATTCTGCAGCTTATCAAGGATATTAATGCTAAGTTGAAGCTGACTGTAGTGGTTATTACCCATGAAATGCAGGTTATCAAGGATATTTGCGACAAGGTAGCTGTTATTGACAAGGGTGTTATTGCGGAAAAAGGCAGGGTGATGGAGGTATTTACCAATCCTCAGCGGCCTATTACCAAGGAATTTATCAGTGTGCTGCTAAGCAATGATTTGCCAGTAGGTTTCCGGGAGCGGGAGGTTAAGGCAGAGCCATTCCCAGATAGCCTGCTGTTAATTCGTCTAACCTTTATTGGAGAATCTGCCAATGAGCCAGTTATCAGCAAGCTGATTAAGAATTTCGACCTAGAGGTTGGTATTCTCTTTGGCAGTCTGGATGATATTAAGGATGTGCCTTTTGGCCGTTTGATTATCAGTCTGGATGGCAGTCAGGAGGAAATTGACAAGGCTATGGCCTATGTAGAAAAACAAGAACTGAAAGTGGAGGTGATTGGCTATGTCAGCAGACATGATTCCACTCATCACTAAGGCTATGGGTGAAACCGTTTATATGGTGGCTCTGTCCATGGTGATAGCCTCTATAATCGGTGTTCCTCTGGGGGTGCTGCTGCACACCACCGCCAAAAATCAGATTTTGGAATGTGCGGTAATTAACAAAATATTAGGTGCAGTAGTAAATGCTGTTCGTTCTATTCCTTTCGTTATATTAATGGTAGCAATTATACCTTTGACTCGCCTGTTGGTAGGCAGCTCTATTGGTACAACAGCCGCTATGGTGCCATTGGTACTAGCTTCTGTACCTTTTATCGGACGTCAGGTAGAAACCTCTCTCCGAGAGATTCCAGAGGGGATTGTGGAGGCGGCACAGTCTATGGGTGCTACTCCGATGCAGATTATTACCAAAGTACTTTTGCCAGAGGCTATGCCTAATATTGTGGCTCAGCTGACAACCGTTGTTATCAGTCTGGTAGGTGAATCTGCTATGGCTGGTGCCATTGGCGGCGGCGGCCTGGGTGATTTGGCTATCCGCTATGGTTATCAGCGTTTCCGTCCTGATATTATGATTGCCACCGTAGTAGTGCTGATTATCATGGTTCAGGTTGTGCAGTTTGCTGGTAATGCTTTGGCTAGGAAACTGGATAAGCGATAAGTTTTTGATGACAAATGGTGCAACCTAAATGCATTTATTTGTCCAACATAAAAAAGGAGGAATATATATTATGAAGAAAGTATTAGCAGTTTTGGCAGCAATGGCTGTAGCTGTTCTGGCTTTGGCTGGCTGCGGCGGTACTGATGACAAGAAGGCTGCCACTGAAACCAAGGTACTGAAGGTAGGAGCTACTGCAGTTCCTCATGCTGAGATTCTGGAGCAGATTAAGGATGATCTGAAGGCAGAGGGCATTGATTTGCAGGTTGTTGAGTTTAATGACTATGTACAGCCAAACCTTGCTCTTAATGACAAGGAGTTGGATGCCAATTATTTCCAGCATGCTCCTTACCTGGAGAACTTCGTAAAGGAGCATCCAGAGGTAAAGTTGGCTAATGCAGCTGGTATTCACATTGAGCCAATGGGTATCTATTCTCACAAGGTTAAGAGCCTGAACGAGGTTAAGGATGGCGCTACTGTAGCCATTCCTAATGACCCAACCAATGGCGGCCGTGCTTTGATTCTCCTGAGTAAGGCTGGTCTGATTACCCTGAAGGATAACAACAATATTGCTGCAACTGTAAATGATATTACAGCTAATCCAAAGAATTTGAAGTTCCAGGAGCTGGAGGCAGCTCAGGTGCCACGTTCCGTTGATGATGTAGATCTGGCTGTTATCAACAGCAATTTCGCTATGCAGGTACCTTTGAATCCAGTAAAGGATTCCCTGTATATTGAGGATGCTACTTCTCCATATGTAAACATCGTAGCTGTTCGTCAGGGTGATGAGGAGCGTCCAGAGATTAAGGCATTAATCAAGGCTCTCCAGTCCGAGAAGGTTAAGAAGTTCATTGAGGAGAAATATCAGGGTGCTGTTGTAGCAACCTTCTAATTTCATAGTAATTGTAGAACTGTCTCATTGGTTAAAATGCGGCAGTTCTATTTTTTTTGAGATTGTTAGAATTGTACTTTAAGATAATTTTCTGGTGGCAATTGATGTAAATAATTTGTACAACAAATTTCATTATGCTATAACAAATTGTTCAGTTGACAGACAGTTTTTACCTATAAAAAGTATTATTAGAAGGAGTCCTTGCAATTTACAAGAAAAATCTATTTTTTCTTATTATTTCTGTTGACTTCTTAAATGTGTTAGGGTATTATAAACATATCAATGAAATTTTGTTGCGATTGGATTTTTATAATGTGCAATCGGAGGAAAATTCAAATATGAGGCACCGGTAAAGCATAGGCATTATTGATTATTCGTGTATTTCCGCTGTATCTCATAGTGAAGCACAGCTTCTGTGTGTATTATAGAAAATGGGGGATTGTTATGGTAAAGGACAAGGCTACGGTTGTCGTTGTAGGCGGCGGAGCTACAGGTGTTGGTATCCTGCGCGACCTGTCCATGCGCGGTATCGACGCACTTTTGATCGAGAAACTTGATATGGTCAATGGTGCTAGCTCTCGTTATCATGGTCTTTTGCACAGTGGTGCAAGATACGCTGTAAAAGATCAGGAAGCAGCAAGAGAGTGTATTGAGGAGAACACCATCCTGCGCCGTATCGGTAAGTCCTGTGTAGAGGCTACTACTGGTATGTTTGTTCAGGTTGAGGGTGATGATCCTGACTTTGTTGATCCTTGGCTCAAGGGATGCGCTGAAAGCGGCATTTCCACTCGTGAGCTCAGCAAGGAGGAGGCTCTTCGTTTGGAGCCAAATCTGTCTCGCAAGCTGAAGGTTGCTTATGAGGTTCCAGATGGAGCTATTGATGGTTTCCGTATGTCCTGGCAGAATCTGCAGTCTGCAGCTCGTTATGGCGGTCGTTACAAAACCTATACTGAGCTGATTAAGGTAAACATTGAAAATGCTACTGTAAAGAGCATTACTGTTCGTGACAATGTTACCAAGGAAGAGTATGACATTGAGTGCGAGATTCTGGTAAATGCAGCTGGTCCTTGGGCTGGCAAGGTTGCAGAATTGGCTGGTTTGGAATGTAATGTAAGCCCATCCAAGGGTACTTTGATTGCTTTCAATCAGCGTATTACCAACCATGTTGTAAACCGTCTCCGTAAGCCATCCAATGGCGATATTTTCGTACCACATGGCTCTATTACCATTCTTGGTACCTCCTCCATAACTATTCCAGATCCAGAGGATACCTCCACTTCTTGGGAAGAGGTTGAGGACCTGATGAAGACCGGTGTTGGCGTGTTTGAGCACCTCCGGGATTATCGTATCCTCCGCGTATTTGCTGGTTCTCGTCCTCTGTATGTGCCAAAGGGTGCTGAGGGCGGCCGTAATGCATCCCGTGGCTTTGTTACCATCGACCATGAGAAGGAAGATGGCCTGAAGGGCATGATGACTATTTGTGGTGGTAAGTTCACTACCTATCGTCTCATGGCTGAGAAGTTCTGTGATGTTTTGGCTCCAAAACTCCACAATACTGCTAAGTGCCGTACTGCTGAGGAGGATTTGGTTCCAGAGGTTCCAGAGGCAGAGAAGAAGGCTGCTCGTAAGTACTTCCCATCTTATGGTGTAAATTTGGCTGCTACTCGTCTGGGCGTAGAGAAGTTTGGCGATGTTGTTAAGACCTTGAAGGAACAGCCTGAGACTAGAGAGGTTCTTTGCGAGTGCGAGAATGTTACTATGGCAGAGATTCAGCGCATTGCAGCTGAGCCTACCAGCCATTGTGTAGCAGATGTAAGAAGAAGAACCCGTCTGGGTATGGGTACCTGTCAGGGTAACTACTGTGCTATTCGTAGTGCTGCTGTTGCTAACAAGCTCTTCAAGAATAAGTTTGAAGGCTGCAGCGATTCACTTTCCGATATGAAGAACTTCCTCCAGGCAAGATGGAAGGGTATTACTCCTGTAATGGCAGGCAAGACCCTCCGGGAAGCAGAAATGACAAGAGGCATGTACGAGCTGTTGTTTAACGTAAATGGGGGTAGACGAGGATGAGCAAATCTGATGTAGTTATTATCGGCAATGGCATGGCTGGCCTGATGGCTGCTTTGGTAAGTGCTGATGAAGGAAAAAAGGTGACTCTGCTGTCCTACGGTGCTGGTACTTTTCCATTGAACAGCGGTGTGATTGATATACTGGGTTATGATGAGCAGGGCAAGGCTGTAAATAGTCCAATTAATGGTATTGGCCAGGTGCCTGATTCTCACCCATATAAGAAAATTGGCATGGCTGCCATTGAGGATGCTATTAAGTACTTCAAAAAGACTGTAGCAGATGAGGGCTTTGCTTACACTGGTTCCCTCAAAGAGCAGCAGTGGCTGATTACTGGTATCGGTACTTTGAAGCCAACCTGCCTGCTGCCTGAGTCCCTGCAGGCCTCCAGATGCTTTGACGCCAACGAGATTGTTATTGTAGGCGTTAAGGGCTTGAAGGATTTCTATGTAGATATGGTTAAGGAGAATCTGGCCAAGGAGCTGGGTGCTGACAAGAAGTATACAACTATCACTGTTGACACCTATATTACTGGCCGTGATTTGACTACCCGTGATGTAGCTAAGTGGGTAGAGAGCGATAAGGGCTATGGCGAGTTCCTGGCACAGATTAAGGGTCAGGCTGGTGCTGGCAAGGCTGTGATTGTTCCTCAGATTCTTGGTACCAAGGGTGACTATGTTGTATATAACAAGCTGTCCAAGGATCTTGGCTGCGCGGTAGTAGAGACTACTGGCATGCCTCCATCCGTAAACGGCATCCGTCTCCGTGATGTGCTCCTGAGTGCATTGAAGAAGAAGGGCATTCGTGTAGTTGAGAATGCCAAGGCCGAAAAGGCTATTGTAAAGGGTGATAAGGTTACTGCTATTGAGGCTGGCGGCGAGGTTCGTACCCAGACCTATGAGGCAGACAAGTTCATCCTGGCTACTGGTGGCTTCTACAGCGGTGGTATCACTATGCGTGACTTTGGCGAATACAAGGAAATGTTATTCGGACTGCCTGTTGAGGGTGACTGCGTAGAGGAGAGATGGGTAAATAAGCAGCTCTTCTCTGATAAGAAGCAGGCATTCTCTATGGCTGGTGTACGAGTAGATGACTCCCTCCGTGCTGTGGATGAGTCTGGCAATGTTGTTCTGAAGAATGTATATGTTGTCGGCCGCAACCTGAGTGGCTATGATTTCTGCTTTGAGCATTCCGGCAATGGCGTAGCTTTGACTTCCGCATACAAGGCTGCCAAGGCATAATGGAAAGGGGTATTATATTATGGAGTTAGAAGAAAGAGCTAGAGATTCGGCGGACAACTGTATTGCCTGCACATCCTGTATTGCAGCCTGCCCAGTTACCAAGGCCAATCCTGAATACAAGGGACCAAAGTTGGTAGGTCCTGCTCATAGCCGTATGCATTTCTCCGATCCAAGCGACTATGAGGACACCTTGATGTTGTGTTCCAACTGTAAGAATTGTGATATTACCTGCCCTAATGGTGTATCTGTTTCTACTCTGAATATGTTGGAGAGAGGCAGATATCTGAAGGAACATCCAGAGGCTCACAAGCCTGAGGATAAGATGCTGAGTCATGGCTTTGAGATGGCTGATATGCTGAATAAGATTCCTTTTGGCAAGTCTCTGGCTAATCTGGGCATGAGCATTGGCGAGGCTTTAGGTGTAATGGGGGCTATGGGGATGGCTCCAGAGCGCAAGACTCCTCGTTATGCTTCTGTATATTTCCGTGATTGGTTTAAGACCATCAAGCAGCCTTCCTCTGACAAGAAGGTTCTGTTCTTCCCAGGCTGTTACATTGATACTAATGAGCCTTGGGTAGGTACTGCTTTCGTTCAGGTAATGAACGCAAATGGCTATGAGGTTCTCATGGATAACCGTTTTGTATGCTGTGGTTCTCCG
Organism: Anaerovibrio sp.; assembly: GCA_052272885.1. Taxonomy (GTDB): domain Bacteria; phylum Bacillota; class Negativicutes; order Selenomonadales; family Selenomonadaceae; genus Anaerovibrio. The sequence continues at coordinate 35,775 of DAVZJH010000009.1, forward strand.
CTGGTTGTAGGCGGCTATCTGGATGAGGCACGTCAGCATGCAGACACCAATGTAGCTATCATTCAGGAATATGCTCAGAAGGGCATTCCTGTAGTAGCATGCTGTACTTCCTGCTCTCTGATGCTGAAGAACGAGTATACCGAGCTCTTCGCTCAGTCTGAGATGAAGGAAGCAGCTAAGAATGTATGGGATGCTTTTGAGTTCCTGACTATGCTGGCTGAAGAAGGCAAGCTGAAGAAGGTAACTATCAACAGCGATCATAAGTTTATCTATCATGCACCATGCCATCTGCGGGCACAGGGTATGGGACTGCCTGCCTTTGACTTGTTGAAGGCTGCAGGTCTGAATGTTGTTAATGCTGATGCTGGCTGCTGCGGTATGTCTGGTAGCTACGGCTTCCATAAGGACAACTATGAGACTTCCATGAAGATAGGCCAGGCTTTGTTTGATGCTATCAATGCAGATAATTATCACAAGGTAATCTGCGATTGCGGTACTTGCCGTATGCAGATTCAGCATGGTACAGATGCCGAAGCTGTACATCCAATAGAAATTTTAGCAAAAGCTTATAAAAAAGCTTAACAAAATTTCAATTGTGTGTTATAATAACAAATGTGAAGTGAACGATACCAAATCTGATGGGGTTGTGAAGCGTTTTTGCTTCCAGATAGTGGTATCATTCATAAATAAAACGAAATGCTTTTTGAGAGGGGCGTTTCAGTAAAAAGTAATTATTATTTACTATTCAAGAGGGGGATTTTCAAAATGGCAAAGAAGTATGTAATGGCGTTAGACGCAGGTACCACCTCCAACAGAGCAATCATCTTTGATGAGAACTCCAAGATTGTAGGCGTTGCACAGAAGGAGTTCACTCAGCACTTCCCTCAGCCAGGTTGGGTTGAGCATGATGCAGATGAGATCTGGAGCACCATGTGCGAAGTAATGAAGGGTGCTTTGGAGCAGAGTGGTCTGGAGGCTAGCGACATCGCTGCCATGGGTATCACCAACCAGCGTGAGACCGCTGTAGTTTGGGATAAGAATACTGGTCGTCCAGTATATAACGCAATTGTTTGGCAGTCCCGTCAGACCGCTGACATTGCAAATGGCTTGAAGGCTAAGGGCCTCACTGAGGAGTTCAAAGACAAGACTGGTTTGACCATCGATGCTTACTTCTCCGGCACCAAGATTGCTTGGATTCTCGATCATGTTGAGGGCACCAAGGCTCGTGCAGAGGCTGGCGATTTGATTTTCGGTACTATTGATACTTGGCTGATTTGGAAATTGACTGGTGGTAAGGCTCATGTAACTGATTATTCCAACGCTTCCCGTACTTTGATGTACAATATCAAGGAGTTGAAGTGGGATGATGCTCTCCTGGGCTATCTGGGAGTTCCTAAGTCCATGCTGCCAGAGGTTCGTCCTTCCTCCAGCGTATATGGCTATGCTGATCCAGCTATTCTGGGTGCTCCAATCCCTGTTGCAGGTGCTGCAGGTGACCAGCAGGCTGCCCTCTTTGGTCAGAACTGCTTCAACCCAGGCGAGGCTAAGAACACCTATGGTACTGGCTGCTTCATGCTGATGAATACTG
>DAVZJH010000010.1:0-36378 GCA_052272885.1 Anaerovibrio sp.
AGATCATGCCGCAGCAGCCCCTCCAGAACTCTGTCCAGCTGGGCGGCTGCCTCCTCCCTGCCAGTCTGCAGCAGACCTTCCCTTAGCTGTTTTTTGCTGGCAATTCCCTGCTGTAATATTTCATAGACCTGACGATATACATCCACCAGAAGAAGCATATTTTCTCCCTCGGTCTGCACCGCCTCATATTGAAGCTGGATTCTCAAACCGCTTTTCCCTGGCATAAACAACCGCATGATTTCCCCGGGAGAACAAAGATAAAACTTTGCCAGCCATTGGGATACCTCCAATACCACAGGATTGAACCAAGGCTCCTCATCCACTGCTGCTTTTACCGCCTTTAGTTTCTCTATGGGATAATTTTCCTTTTGGCTATATTCTGTTTCTGAGTATACCTGCACCACAAAGCCTTCTATATCCCGTCCCCCAAAGGACACCAAAACCCGCCAGCCTGCATTTACATTAGCCAGATGGGCTGGCAGAATATAGCTAAAGGCCTGTGAGATGCTTTTTATTGGAATGTTTATATATACATCTGCAATACGCATAATTCAAATCCCAAAGAAAGCTGCAGTCCTGCCATAACAGTCTTGCAGCTTTGCACTTTCCCTATAAAAATATTTGTCTACTCCATCTGAGGCAAATCCACAATCTCCACCTCATTGCCATGGTTTTCCACTAGATTCTTCAAATCATCTGCCTTAAGCCATACTGTAGCAGTATTGTCATTAGGATGAATACCGATGATGCCAGGCTTGCGGAAAAAATCCCCATCCAGATACAACTTCACATTACACTGCTGATTGTTCAACAGGCCCAAAGGAGATACGGAACCTGGCTTGATGTGAATCAACTCCCAGAGATCCTCTGCTGAAGCAAAACTAAGGCGTCTTGTGCCATGCTCCTGACGAAATTCCTTTAGATCCACCCGCTTAGGGCCGCAGACAGTAATCATATAATAATTTCGTTTTTTATCATCTCTTATGAAAAGGTTCTTGGCATCACACTGAGGATAAGGCAGTTCCACACTGATAGCTTCCTCCATGCTGAATACAGCCTCATGCTCTGTTATTTCATGCCAAATATTTTTCTCGTCCAAATAATCGAAGATTTCCTGTTTATCCAATATTTACACCTCAATAATTTACACTTAATCTTATTTTAGTATATACTATCTCCTTATTATAGACAATTTATTTTAGAAAAAAAGACAGATGAGAAAGAATATGCTATATTTAGTATAAGATATTTTTTAGAGCAATGGATGTGATAATATGGCAAAGAATACATTGAAATTTCCTTTTTTTACTGCTGATTTTTCCTTCCCCCTCCCCCAGGAGGAGCTGATACTGGCCACTGGTGGCCGCAATCCTAGGCAGGAATGGCTGCTAAAGCTGGTTCAAAACAGACGGCTCTGGTGCATTGACCACGGTCTGGATTATTGCTATGCCGCCAATCTCCTGCCAGAGCGGTTAATTGGTGACGGAGATAGCGCTCATACCGAGGCTTGGAACTGGGCTAGGGAACAAAAGGTTAAAATCGACCAATTCCCCCCAGAAAAGGATTATACAGATACTCAGCTGGCCCTGCATATGGCTGCCAAGGAAAATGCCACTATAATTCTCACCGGCCCCTTTGGGGGACGACTAGATCATGCCTTTAGCACAGCTTTCAGCTTTGCCTACAGCTCTCTCCAGGGACTGCTCATTGACGACAAGGAAGCCCTGATTTTTATTAAGGATTATCAGTCTGTTTCTCTGGATTTTCTGGTTCAGCCCAAGATTCTTTCCCTCCTTGCCTTCACTGAGGAAGCCCATTGTGTAAATATTAACAATGTAAAATGGCCTCTGATAAACAAGGATTTAAAACAGGGATTTCCTTATTCTGTCAGCAATGAGATAAAAGAAAATCCCGTTCATATATCTGTAAAGAACGGGATTCTCGGTGTTTATATTTGTTGGGATTTTATTTGATAGCTGCGAAGCCCTTTTCCAAATCCGCGATAATATCATCAATATGCTCAGTACCAATAGACAAGCGAATGGTATTCTGATAAATATTCTGATCTGCCAGCTCCTCATCAGTTAACTGAGAATGAGTGGTAGTAGCAGGATGGATTACCAGGCTCTTTACATCTGCTACATTGGCCAGCAGGGAGAAAATTTCCAGGTTATCAATAAACTTGTGAGCTTCCTTCTGGCCACCTTTTATGTTAAAGGTAAAGATGGAAGCGCCTCCATTAGGGAAATACTTCTCATAGAGAGCATGGTCTGGATGCTCCGGCAGGGATGGATGATTTACCTTTTCTACCAATGGATGATTGCTCAGGAACTCCACTACCTTCTTGGTATTCTCAATATGACGGTCAATGCGGAGAGACAGAGTTTCCACACCCTGCAGCAGAATAAAGGCATTAAATGGGGAAATAGCTGCACCAGTATCTCTCAGCAGAATAGCTCTGATATAAGTAACAAACGCAGCAGGTCCAGCTACATCGGCAAAGGATGCCCCATGATAGCTTGGGTTTGGATCGGAAATACCAGGATATCTGCCACTGGCCTTCCAGTCAAAATTACCAGAATCTACAATGATACCGCCCAGAGATGTACCATGACCGCCAATAAACTTGGTAGCAGAATGAACCACAATATCTGCCCCATGCTCAAATGGACGAATCAAGTATGGAGTACCAAAGGTATTGTCCACTACTACTGGCAGTCCATGCTTGTGAGCCAACTCAGAGATAGCATCAATATTTGGAATATCACTATTGGGATTACCCAAAGTCTCCAAATATACAGCCTTGGTATTAGGCTTAATAGCAGCCTCGATTTCCTCCAGGTTGTGAGCATCTACAAAGGTAGTTTCAATGCCGTAGTGAGGCAAAGTATGAGCTAACAGGTTGAAGCTGCCGCCATAAATGGTCTTCTGGGCTACAATGTGCTCACCAACACCAGCCAAAGCCTGAATAGCATAGTCAATAGCAGCTGCACCAGAGGCTACAGCCAAAGCTGCAGAACCACCCTCCAGAGCTGCAATACGCTTCTCCAAAACATCCTGAGTGGAATTGGTCAGACGGCCATAGATATTACCAGCATCCCGCAAGCCGAATCTATCTGCTGCATGAGCGGAATTTCTGAACACATATGAGGTAGTCTGATAGATAGGTACCGCACGGGCATCAGTAGCTGGATCTGGCTGCTCCTGGCCAACATGTAACTGCAGGGTTTCAAATTTATAGTTGCTCATAGTAAATACCTCATTTCCTTGATATACTAGCACCTCTATGCCCCATCAAAACAACCAGGCACTTCGGTTAATGATTATCTAACAACTTAGCTTAAGCTTATGATTGTATATTAAACCTATTTGATAAGTATGTCAAGTAGTATTACTATTTTTTTTACTTTGTGATCTAGCATCATGTTTTTCTTTTAGCAGGAGCTTTCGCCCAATCTTGGATGTTTTACTGGCTTTAGACTTCTTCTGCGGATGATGTCCATAGCCTCTGCCATCTGCACATCCTCACGCTGGAGAGAATATTCGTAGACACAGATGGGATTTTCTACCCCCAGCTCACTGGCAGGCATATAGACATATTCATCGCTGATATTATCTCCGAAGATTACACCAGCTCGCAACTCAGATTCAGTCATAGTTTTCATTTATATGTACTCCTTCAAACAACTGCCTGAGAGCCAGCGGCCTCATCTGTCCTTTTGAGGCCAACATTCCCTCAGGTAGTTTTTGATTTCCTTTTCCTTGCCATTATCGCTAGGATGGTAATATAGCCTGTTTTTCAGCTTGTCTGGCAAATACTGTTGTGGCTGAAAATGTCCCGGAAAATCATGGGGATAGATATAATCCAGCCCATGTCCCAGCTTGGAGGCTCCCTTATAATGGGCATCCCGTAGATGAGCTGGTACCGAACCACAGTCCTGACGGCGCACCTCTTCCAAGGCTTCATCTATGGCCAGATAGGCAGCATTGCTCTTAGGAGCCGATGCTACATAGGTTACAGCTTCTGCCAAGGGGATTCGTCCCTCTGGCATCCCCACAAACTGCACAGCCTGAACTGCTGACATAGCCACCACCAAAGCCATAGGATCTGCATTACCTACATCCTCTGCAGCACAGATAGCTACCCGCCGAGCAATGAAATTCGGATCTTCTCCCCCAGCAATCATGCGAGCCAGATAATGTATGGCGGCATCGGGATCACTGCCCCGCATACTTTTGATGAAGGCAGAAACCGTATCGTAATGATTGTCACCCTTTTTATCGTAATACTGCACCTTTTGACCAAAGATATTCTCCAAAAGAGACATATCTATAACACCGCCAGTCTCAGTCATGGAAGCTGCCTGCTCTAAAAGATTCAGGGCCATACGGCCATCGCCACCAGAAAGGCGTACCAATGCCTCCATAGCATCCTCACGGCATTCCAGCTCATCACTGCCCAGGCCCCGCTCCTTGTCGGCCAGTGCCTGTTGAATCAGGAGACGGATTTCCCCATCAGTGAGAGAATATAATCTTACCAGTCTTACCCGGCTCAGAAGAGCGTGATTCACCTCAAAAAAAGGATTTTCCGTAGTGGCCCCAATCAGGGTTAGGCGGCCATCCTCCACATAGGGCAGCAACACATCCTGCTGGCTTTTGTTAAAACGATGAATCTCGTCAATAAAGACAATGGTTCTCTTTTGATAGAACTTCCGCTGGTCAGCAGCTTCCTCCACAATTTTCCGAATATCCCTAATGCCAGAGGATACTGCATTAAGCCTTTTGAAATTACTGTTGGTAATGCCGGCAATCATCATGGCTATAGTGGTTTTACCAGTACCAGGAGGGCCAAAAAGTATCATGGAGGGCAACTGATCCTGCTCAATCATACGGCGCAGATATCTGCCCTTGCCCATAGATTCCTCCTGACCAATAAATTCCTGAAAATTTCTTGGCCGCATCCGCTGGGCCAAAGGCTCATATTTATTTTTATTCTTTTTTTCCTCAGCAGCCGCTGCCTCGGCAAACAAATCAAAGCCCATGTCCATTTTATTTTTCTCCTGTGGAACCAAAGCCTCCTGTGCGCTGTGCTCCCTGCCCAGCAGCATCTCCATCTACAGTGAGATAGCGATAAAAGATTCCCTGAGCAATCCGCATGCCCTTGGCAACCTGCACTGGCTTCTCACCGTGATTAATCAAAGGCACCATAATATGTCCCTCATTGCCGGGACTATTATAATAATCAGCATCTATAATACCTTGATTATTAATACAGCTGATTTTGTTTTTGATGGAAAAACCTGACCGCACATGAAGTCCTAAATACTCATTCTGCTGCATATAGGCTTTTAGACCGGTTGGTACAATAGTAACAGCATGAGGCAGCAGAACCACATCCTCTGCTGCCTGCAAATCATAGCCTGCACTGGCTGCTGTCTTGCGCGCAGGCAGATCTATGCCTGCATCCCTGTACTTGCTGACAATCTCAAAGCCACGCTGTCTTTTTGCTGTCATTATTAATGCTCTACGCCCTCAGCCTTCTTCTCGAAATTATCCACAGGACGGCTCATAGTAATGGTAGAAATAGCATGCTTATACACCAGTTGCTGCTTGCCCAGAGAGTCCATGATTACGGTAAAATTGTCAAAGCCTTTTACATAACCCTTAATCTGAAAGCCATTCACCAAATGAATTGTCACGCCGATATTCTCTTTTCTTACCTGATTGAGAATGCTATCCTGTAAATTAATTGCTTTAGTCATAATTATTTTTCTCCTACCTCTTTACTTATTTAACCAACGCCTTATATCCCACAGCATATTACTTGCCAAGCCTTCTGTATCCTTGTACAGTGCTGGTTGATACCAATGAATATATGACATTCTCCTATACCAGGTCAATTGCCTTTTGGCAAAATGACGACTGTTCTGTTTTATCTTCTCCACTGCTGCTGTCAAATTCGGAGGATCTTCTCCTGCTGACAGTACTGGCAGTATTTCCTTGTAGCCAATTCCCTTCATGGCCTGGCACGCTGGGGATACACCTGAGGACAAAAGCTTTTGCACTTCCTGCCCAAGCCCCTGCTGCATCATGATATCCACCCGGCGATTAATTCTGTCATAAAGCTGACTGCGCTCCCAGCCCAGACCTGCTACATAGGCATCATAGCGTGATCCGGCCTTACTTCGAGAAACCTCGCTGCCACCTAAATGATGAACCTCCAGAGCTCTTATCACCCGTCGCAGATCATTGGGATGCAATCTTGCCGCTGCCTCTGAATTAACCTGAGCTAACATGGCATGGACATACTCCCTGCCCTTAGTCTCAGCCAGCTCCTCCAGCTTTCGGCGATATTCACTATCCTCCTGCTGTTGGTTCAGCTCATAGCCCTCCAGCAGGGACTGAATATAAAGACCTGTGCCTCCTACCAATAAGGGAATCTTACCTGCCTGGTTCAGCTGGGTAATAATTCCCTTTACCTGAGTAAGAAAATCCATGAGATTAAAGCTGGCATCAGGAGGCAGAATATCCACCATATGATGAGGTATTCCCTCCATTTCCTGACAAGTAGGCTTAGCTGTGCCTATATTAAAATCCCTATAAACCAGCATGGAATCCCCAGAGATAATCTCTGTATCCAGAGCATGAGCCAGCTGTATAGAAAGAGCAGTCTTGCCAGAGGCTGTAGGCCCTAATAGTACCAGTAGTTTTTCCAGTGCCGTCACCTCACTTTAACTCCGACAAATCCATGCTGTCTCCTGGGCGGAAAATATGAACCTTGGCAGCAGTCTCTGCCTCCACCAGTGTCTTAAACCTCTCAGGCTCAGCCTGAATTACTGGCCAGGTATTGTAATGCACTGGAATAACATGCTTCGGCTTTAGAAGCTTTACAGCCTCAGCTGCATCCTCTATACCCATAGTGTAATTATCTCCTATAGGCAGGACAGCACAATCCAAGGCAAAGCGTTTGCCTATTAGCTCCATATCGCTAAAGAGGGCAGTATCTCCTGCATAATATATGTTCTTTCCCTCCATAGATACCACAAAACCGCAAGACAGCAGGCCTGGAATACCGCTGCTGTGTATAGCCTGTGTCATATAGACGGAACCAAAATCAAAATTTGCCTTGCCGCCAATATTCATGCCGTGGCCATTTTCAGCCTGACAGGCATCCAACAACTCTGGACAGCCAATAACCGCAGCCCCTGTTTTCTTGGCAATATGGGCAGTATCCCCTAGATGATCTCCGTGACCATGAGAAACCAAAATATAATTGCAGGTAATTACATCTGCAGCTGTAGCAGCTGCGGGATTCCCTGTAAAAAATGGATCAAATAATAGCTTGTGCTTGGCATTGTTCAAAGCAAAGGCAGCATGACCATAATAGGTAAAAAGCAGCATAGCAAAGGCTCCTTTCCTCATAATCTCTAATAATTTCTAAACCTCAAAAAGCAGGATTATGCCTGCTTCTCAGCTTCCTCCCTGATAACTACTCTATCCTCATTGTCAATTTCCTGAATCAGAACACTGATAATCTCCTTGGATGAGGTAGGAACATTCTTGCCTACATAATCCGCCCGAATAGGCAGTTCCCGATGGCCTCTATCCACCAGCACTGCCAGCTGTATGGCATGAGGCCTGCCCATATCCATTACCGCATCCAAGGCGGCTCTAATGGTACGACCTGTATAAAGTACATCATCCACCAATACTACAGTCTTGCGGTCAAGATCCACAGGCATGGTAGTAGGCCGCACTACCGGCTGATAGGACAGATGGGAAAGGTCGTCACGATAAAGGGTAATATCCAAAATGCCTACAGGAGGCTTCTGGCCTTCAATATTGGCAATAGCTTCGGCAATGCGCTCTGCCAAAGGCACACCCCGAGAGCGGATGCCTACCAGCACAATATCCTCTACACCTTTGTTTTTCTCCACTATTTCATGGGAAATTCTTACCAAGGCACGATTCATACCCTGCTCATCCATTAGTACAGTTTTCTCAATAAGGTTTTGCATAACTACCTCTCCCCTCAAAGACAATTATTGCTATTTTGGCAGCCGACGACGAAGCTTCTCTATAAGCATTTCCATATCCTCCGGCATAGGGGCATGAAATTTCATGCGCTCCCCAGTGACTGGATGAGTCAGCTCCAAGCTCATGGAATGAAGAGCCTGTCCCTGAATAGCAAAGCTTCCTCTCACCCTGCCCTTTTTATCTGTGCCATATTTAGGATCTCCCAATAAAGGATGTCCAATATATGCCATATGAACTCTTATTTGATGGGTGCGCCCTGTCTCCAATCTGCACTCCACCAAGGTTGCTTCCCCATACCGTTCCAAAACACGAAAATGGGTAGTGGCTGGCTTGCCGTTTTCCTGCACCACAGCCATCTTTTTTCTGTCCACTGGATGACGGCCAATATCTCCCCGAATTATGCCAGATTCCTCTTTGATATTACCCCAAACCAAGGCCTGATATATACGGAAAGCAGTTTTTGCCTGAATCTGACTGGCCAAATGTACATGAGCAGCATCGTTTTTGGCTGCCACCATGACTCCGGAAGTATCCTTGTCCAAACGATGGACAATACCTGGGCGAATCTCTCCATTAATGCCAGAAAGATCCTGACAATGATACATCAAGGCATTCACCAAGGTGCCAGAGTACACACCAGGGGCTGGATGCACTACCATGCCTCTGGCCTTGTTAATAACAATAATATCCTTGTCCTCATAAAGAATATCCAAGGGTATATCCTCTGGCAGAATAGCCACCTGTTCCGGCTCTGGCACCTCCAGCTCCACCACATCATTGGGCTTTAGCTTGAAGTTTCCCTTGCGGTTCACGCCATTTACCCAAGTCTGACCACTAGCTATCAGCTTCTGAATATGAGAGCGGGAAAATTCCGGCATCTGGCCTGTCAAAAACACATCCAGCCTTTCGCCGGTATTTTCAACTGTAAAACTATTCCTCATCCTCATTCCGCCTTTGCCACATATCCCAAATCAACATGGCTGCCCCGCCGCAGATTGCTATATCTGCAATGTTAAAGACAGGCCATATTCTGAAATCCAAAAAATCCACTACCAAACCACTTTGGATTCTATCCAGCAGATTACCCAAGGCACCTCCCAGCAGCAGTCCTGCCCCAATGCGAGTTATCAGGCTCTCCCGCTGAATATGCTTATAAAATACCAATGCCAATACCACAACCAGCAGGGCTACAGCAATGAATATCCATCGCTGATGCTCCAGCATCCCAAAGGCAGCCCCAGGATTAAGCACAAAAGTAATATGAAACACATCTTTAATTATGGGTATAGACTCTCCCAAATGCATACTTCCTAATACCACATGCTTAACCAGCTGGTCTAAAATAAAAACGAAAATTCCAATACCTAATGGCACCTGCCACAGCCTCCATATTTATTTAAATTACTAATTTTCCTTATTATCCTTATCTGCCTGTGCCTCAATCTTAGGCGCAGGCACTGATTCCTTCTGCTGGTTATTATCAACCTGCAGCTCTTCATCATTGTCTCTATCCTGCTGAGCCTCAAAATGCATATTTTCATCATGAGCCTTGTCCAGCTCGGATTTTGCCTCAGCCTGCTTAGGAGGATTCTCCAACTTGTCAGGCATAATATCATAGGCTTCTTCCAAAAGTCCCAGCTCTGTCTGCATCAGATTCCGCATCTTGGCCACAAACTGACGACGCTCTCTTACCAGACGGTCGTATTCTTCTACCGCAGCCCGAATCTGGGCAGCAGCACGCTCAATTTTCAGCTTACACTCTTGTTCAGTATCCTGACGTAGCTTATCTGCATAAAGCTGAGCCTCCCGCTTAAGATTCTCCCCAGCCTGCTTGGCAGCCTGACGAATCTCCTCACCTCTGGTATTGGCAGTAGTTACTACCTCGTCAGCAGTACGCTGAGCCACCAGCAGGGTATCCTGAAGGTTCTTCTCCAACTGATGATACTGATCCAGCTGTTTTTTGTTCAGCTCGATTTCCTTTTTCAGCTGACGGTTCTCTCTGTACAGGATTTCATAATCATTAACCACCTGATCCAGAAAATCATCTACATCCTCTTTATTAAAGCCACGAAAGCTTGTGGTAAATTCCTTATTATGTATATCCACCGGTGTAAGCATATCATTACCTCCAAGATATTAGTAATAGCGTTTCAACAGGACTCCAATACGGCCCTTCTTTGTCTGACCACGAATCTCAGCAACCTCCAGTCTGCCTCTGCCTCGTAGGGAAAGGGTATCCCCCTCCTTCACATTCTGAGAGGAATTTTTCACAGGCTGCCAATTCAGCTTCAGCTTGTCTGCGGCAATATCTGCTGCTGCCCGACTTCTAGATACACCATAGCCTGCGGCCGCAATGGAATCAACTCGCAGGGAAGCTACTGTAGCTCGCAATTCCTTGTACTTTTCCTCCTTAGGAGGAATAGTAGACAAATCAGCCATCTGGCATTTCACACCACTATGGCCAATCTGTGTAAGATTGGTCAGCAGATAATCTGCTAGCTTTTTATCTGTAACCACGCCGGCCTGGGCATTCCCCATGATAATGTCCCCTAGGCGGTTCCGCTCAAAGCCAAGGCTCATAATGGCCCCCAGCACATCTCGGTGTCCAATATGCTCAAACTGACCATTCCATTCTATGCGTATATACGCCAGTTCAAAGGAAGGAGAGCCACCAAAATCCTGATCCACAAACATGGCCCGCTGGCGCTCTGCTCCCTGATAGCCGCCATCCATATCCAGTCTTAGACCAGGATAGTTTGCTGCTATGGTTTCCGCAATTTCCTGCCCATAGGGATCCAGAAACTCTCCCAAACGGAATTTCTGACTTCTTTGTACCTGTTCAGCCATATCAACCAAGCGAACAGCCACTTCCTCTCCCTCTGTATTGCGATAATATCTGAGAATCTTTTCTTTTTGTTCTGCTCCTGCCATATATTTCCAATCCTTTGATAACTATTTATTTCTTTTCCCAGGGCATATCTCCCTGATCATTATTTCCCTGCTTTTTCACAGCAACATTGACATTTTTCGGTGAAAACAGCCATACCCTGCTGCTGATGGAATTAACACTGCCATCCAGAGCATAGGTAGTACCGCTGACAAAGTCCAGAATCCGTCGATAGAGCTGGTCGTCAACTCCCTCAAAGTTAATAACTACAGGGCGTTTTTCCTTCAAGCAATTGGCAATCTGCTGAGAATCATCCAGAGATCTTGGCTGTATAACTACCACCTTCATGTTGTCAGCCCGTCTGTAAACACCGTGAGATGTAGTATAGGTTTTGCCTCCCTCCCGAATGGAACCAGCGGTACTGCCAATATTCACGACCTTGGAGCTATGTCCACTGCTAAAGTCATTACCTACAGGCTCTGTCGGTCTTTCCTCTCCCTGACCGTTATTAATATTCCGCCCATTCTGAGCCCCAGGCTCCTCCTTCACAGAATTATCTGCCTGCTTGGTATCTGCAGTGGTATTCTGAAAGCCTTCCTCTCCGTCAGGATCTGCAACACCTATTTTTGTAAAAAAATCCTTTATTTTCCCCATGGGTAGCTCCTCCCTATTTGTGCTAAATCAATATTGTCTAGGGCCAAAAATACCTGTACCTACCCGTACAACATTGGCACCCTCTTCTACAGCAATTGTATAATCATGAGTCATTCCCATTGATAAATACTTAATATTCGCCTTCTGCCAAGAAATCTCCTTTATATGATCATAAATTTTTTTCATATTGGCAAATAAAGGCCGACAATCTTCCACATTCTCATAGTTTGGTGCGATACACATTAAGCCCATAAGCTGAAGATTATCCATCTCATCCACCTGATGCAGCAATTCTTCTAAGCCATCCTCATAAATTCCAGATTTGGAATCCTCATGAGCCAGATTAACCTGTACTAATACCTTTTGTACCTTGTTAATACCTGCTGCTGCCTTGTTGAGAGCCTCTGCTAAATGAAGGCTGTCTACAGAATGAATCAGATCAAAAATCTTTACTGCCTGCTTGGCCTTGTTTGTCTGGAGATGACCGATAAGATGCCAGATAACCTTTCTGTCCAAGGTTTCGTATTTCTCCTTGGCTTCCTGAATACGGTTCTCACCAATATCTGTAACGCCAGCATCTATAGCCTGACGCATAGCATGTATATCGTGATTTTTGGTAACAGCTATCAGCAATACATCATCCTGACAATCTAGCGACCGTTTTTTCATACTGGTGGCAATCTTCGCTTCTACTTCATGGAGCTTTTCTTCTATCATGTCTATCACTCCTTGTGTTCATATACTATCTATTCTACACTAATTATGGCTGCAATGCGACCTGTTTTACCTTTATCTGCCCGATAAGAAAAAAATTGTTCACTATGACAGCAGGTACATACATGGGCATTTTCGATATGCTCGGGCTTTAGCCCTGCCTGCAAAAGCTGCAGGGTATTGGTTCTCTGCAAATCAAGATGAATATTTCCCTCTGGGCCAGAAAGAATTTCTGCCTGAAATTCTGGAAACTTAGCCCGGAATTTCTCTGCCAAATCATCACCTATCTGATAACAGCAAGAACCTATAGAAGGGCCAATAGCTGCCAAAATATCCTCTGGGCGGGAGCCATAGTTATCCTGCATGGCCTCCACAGTCTTTGCCACAATGCTGCCGAAGGTTCCCTTCCAGCCTCCGTGGGCAAGACCAACAGCCCTATGGACAGGATCTGCCAGCAAAATGGGAGTACAATCAGCAAAGAACAACATTAGTGGCACCCCTGGCACATTGGTTATCAAGGCATCTGTATCTGGAATACTCTGGCTGAAATCCATAAAGCCTGCTCCTGCCTGCTTTTCTGTTATTACTGCCACATTGTTGCCGTGAACCTGCTGACAGGTAGTGGCTTTTTCGCTAGCCATGCCCAGAGCTTCACAAAAAATTCTCCGATTGGCAATAACATTTTCTGCCTTATCCTCCACATGAAGCCCCAAATTCAGAGAAGCGTATTGTCCCTGACTACAGCCTCCATGCTTGGTAGAAATTCCATGCCGAAATTTATCTTGAGGGAAAATGTCAAAGCTGCCCAGCCAAAGCTGAGGACGATTGCCAGCTGTTAATTTAAATCCCATTTGTCTATCACCCTTGCCTTCTTCGCCAATTGGCTATTTACAAACACCGCACCGCTTACAGCCATCAAAACATTTAATGGTATGTGTCGGCTCTGGTTTTTTTGCCTCTGCCAGTTCCTTCAGTAGATACTCTCTGGTAAAGCCCATATCCAGTACCTCCCAAGGCAACAGTTCATCTATAGGTAGTGGCTGGGAAACATAATCCTCCAGCTTAACACCCTGAGCCTTCAAAACTGACTTCATAGCCTTACTGCCACCGTTTTGGTGAGCCTGCCACAGAACTTCTCCTGCCTGCTTATCTCCTCGGGCCAAAAAAGCCTGTATATAGGCATCCCGAGGGGATTCTGCAATAACCTCTATATTATGCCTTTTCTTCAAAGCAGTAGTTATCTGCTTCAAGGAGTTTTGGATATACTTCAAAGGTGCCATAGGCTCCCACTGGAAAGGTGTAAAGGGCTTAGGAATAAAGGGGTTGATACTCAGGGTAAGCCGTCCCATAGCCTTGTGCTCCTCCATAAAGTCCTTTAAGCGACAGGCCATGTCTATAATGCCTTGAATATCCTCCGGTCCTTCTCCCGGCAGGCCAATCATAATGTATAAACGGAAATTCTTTATCCCTGCCTTGATACCCATATCCATAGCATTAAGAAGATGCTCCTCCTCAATGCCCTTGTTCACTACCGCTCTCATGCGGTGACTGCCAGCCTCCGGCGCCATAGTAAGAGTGCGCAATCCGCTGGCCGCCAGTGAATCCACCAGCTCCTGGGTAACAGAATCGGCACGAAAGGAAGCCACCGACATACTTAGGCCATCTCCTAGAATTTCCTTACACAGCTGGTCAATTTCCGGATAATCAGAAATGGCTGCTCCCATCAGACCTACCCTACGGCCGGAATCCCTTGCCTTTACCAGCATTTTTTCAATGGCCTCCAGAGAACGATTTCGAGGCTTGCGGAAGCAATAGCCTGCCATACAAAATCGGCAATGACGGCCGCAGCCTCTGGCTATTTCCACAAGATGCAGATTAAATTCCGTATCCTCTGTGTATACAGCCGTTTCCCCCGGAAATGCATCCAAATCAGCCAGCCATTGGCGCTGTACCAGACCACTGTCCTGCTCCAGCTTGTGAACCGAGGGGACATATACTCCCGGCACCTGAGCCAAAGCCTGCAAAATAGCTTCTCTACCTGCCCCCTGAGCCTTCATTTCATGATATACATCCATAAAGGCAGGCATAATTACCTCCCCCTCTCCTATGATAAAGGCATCAAAGAAAGGGCTTAAAGGCTCTGGGTTAAAGGTGGCACATGGACCACCGCCGATTATCAAGGGATCCATATCTGATCTATCCTTGGCCAGAGGTACAATCTTGCCCAACTCCAGCATGGTAAGGATATTGAAATAGTCCATTTCAAAGGACACCACAAAGCCCACAATATCAAAGCGATTCAGCTCCGTCTGGGTTTCCAGGCTCAACAAAGGAGTCCTGGTTTTGACATATTCGGCCTGCTGACGCTTTTCTGGACAGAATACCCGCTCACAAGCTGTATCCTTTCGCTGATTCAGCAATCGATATACAATATGCAAACCAAGATTGGACATTCCTACAAAATAGGAATTGGGATATGTTAAGGCAAAACGGATTCTGCCTCCTGCTGGATATACATAATAGCCTGTTTCCCGTGCCAGCTGCTGTCTAAGCTGCTCCTTTAACTTCCAACCCAAAATAATCTCCTAATCGCTAATTAACATGTTTATCTCATACAATTATTCATAACTGGCCAATACATCCAATTCCTTTTTAAAGCTTTGAATGTCCGTAAAACGACGATAAACCGAAGCAAAACGAATATAGGCCACCTGGTCAAAATCCTTTAGCTGAGCCAAGGCCTCCTCCCCAATAGCTTTGGAGGGAACCTCCTGCTCATATCTCTGGCGCAGATTCTGCTCGATATTATGAGCCAGAGCCATCAGACTGTCTAGGGATTTGTCCCTTTTGTCGCAGGAACGAATCAGACCATTCAACAATTTGTTAATGTCAAAAATCTGACGGGAGCCATCATGCTTTAATACCATCAGAGGCATCTGCTCCACAGTTTCAAAGGTGGTAAAACGGTTGCCACAGCTGCTGCAGCCTCGACGCCTTTTGATGGTTCGCCCTCCATCCACCGCCCTAGAATCAATAACACGGCAATCCGGAGTACTACAATATGGACAACGCATTTATTTCACCAACCTTTTCCTTGTTTTTACTTGCTTATTCTTTTTCTCCGGCCTAATAAGGCAATGAGGACCGTAGCCAATCAAATCTTGTCGTCCCGCCTGACAAAGAGCCTTTTTCACCAAGCCGTAATTCATCGGCAGCCAGAACTGCATCAAAGCCCTTTGCATGGCCTTATCCTCCTTGGATTTGGCGGAGTATACCGCCTCCCCAGTCAGAGGATTAAGACCTGTGTACCACATACAGGTGGACAGGGTGCCCGGTGTAGGAATAAAATCCTGCACCTGCTCTGGATGATAGCCCATCTCCTTGATGAACTCTGCCAGCTCAATGGCATCCTCCAAATGACAACCTGGATGACTGGACATAAAGTAAGGCACCAGATACTGCTTCTTTCCTAGCTTTTGATTCATGCGGGTAAATTTTTCCACAAACCGTCTATAGACCTTGCTGTCAGATTTACCCATCATTCTGGTAACTCGATCAGAAATATGCTCTGGAGCAATTTTCAGCTGACCACTAATATGATGCTCACACAGCTCCCGCAGAAAATCATCCTTGGCCAACAGCAAATAATCAAATCGAATACCGGAACGAATAAAGACCTTTTTTACCCTTGGCAATTGTCTAAGCTTCCGCAAAAGCTCAATATACCCCTGCTGATCTGCCACCAGATTACGGCATACATCAGGCGATAGGCATTGCTTGCCGTGACAGGTGCCTCGCTTTAGCTGCATATCACAGGAGGTGCGATGAAAGTTAGCGGTAGGGCCTCCTACATCGTGAATATATCCCTTGAAATCCGGTTCCTGAGTAATGCGGACAGCCTCCCGAATAATAGACTCATCACTGCGAGGCTGAATAATCCTGCCCTGATGGGAGATAATAGCACAGAAATTACAGCCACCAAAGCACCCTCGCTGGGCGGTAATACTGAATTTGACCTCCTTGATAGCAGGCACTCCCCCTGCAGCATCATACATAGGATGCCAATTTCTTTCATAAGGCAAATCGTAGATTTCGTCCATTTCCTCTGTGGAAAGGGGCATGGCTGGTGGATTCTGTACAATACAAAAATCCCCATTCTGCTGAGCCAGCTTCTTGCCTCGGAAAGCATCCTGCTCTAGATACTCCACCTTAAAGGCCTTTGCAAAGGCTTTTTTATCCTTTTTTACCTCTCCCAAGGAAGGCAAAGGAGTATAATCCCAAATATAATCAAAATTAGGCACCTTGAAGCAGGTTCCCTGCACATCCTGAATATTTTCTATGGACACACCCTGATGAAGCTGGGCGGCAATATCTATCAGCTGTCTTTCCCCCATGCCATATACCAGCAAATCTGCAGGACACTCTGCCAAAATAGAGGCACGAACCTCATTCTGCCAATAATCATAGTGGGCAAACCGCCGTAGGCTGGCTTCAATGCCTCCAATAATAATAGGCACCTGCTCTCCCCAGCATTCCCGCAGCTTCCGAGTATAAACAAGTACAGCCCGCTCTGGCCTCTTGCCTGCCTTGCCTCCGGGAGAATAGGAATCATCATGCCTAAGCCTCTTGGCAGCAGTATAGCGATTCAGCTGAGAATCCAGATTGCCGCTAGACACAAGAAAGCCCAGCCTAGGTTTGCCCAGGCTGGTAAAGTCCTTTGTATGATGCCAGTCAGGTTGAGGAATAATCCCCACCTTATAGCCATGTTTTTCTAACAAACGGCACAAAATAGCTGGACCGAAACTAGGATGATCCACATAGGCATCCCCTGAAACGAAGATAAAATCAAGCTGTTCCCAGCCCCGCTCTTCCATATCCGCCCTTGTTACAGGCAAAAAACTCATAAAACCTTCCCGCTCCTATCTCAGCCCTGAGGTGCTGCTGGTGCAGTCTCTGCTGGCTGTGGGGCTGCTGGTGCTGGCTCTGGTACAGCAGCAGGCTCAGGAGCTGGAGCTGCTGGCTGGGCAGCTGGCACTTCCACCTGCACTGGCTGAGGCTGTGGCTCTGCTGGGGCACTGTAATGATTAGCCTGAGAGCTGCTTTCCTCATAGGTGCTTGGCACACTTTCCTGCTGAGCAGGAGAATTTTCAGCTGCTTTAGCTGGCTCATCCTTCTTGAAGCTGCGCTCCTCTACCTGACCCATCTGTCCAAGAGTACCTATATCCTTGCCATTAAAGGTAATCTGAATGCCGCCAGCATTGCCTGCCAGAATATCCACATTCTCCTTACCCTGCCAGGACATTTCCTTACCCTTTTCTATAGTACCCTCAAAGGCTGACTGACCGTCCACCTTAACAGAAATCCAGCAATTCTCCAAGGCCTTAGCGGTAATCTCCACGCCATCGTATTTCTTTTCCACTGGTGCAGGCTTGGTAGTTTCCACCTTGACATTTTCCTGCTTAGGAGCATTTTCGCTGCCATCATCCATAAAGGCAATATAAACGCCACCCAGGAATACAAACATAATTCCCAGCAGAATCATAAATTTCTTAGAGCCGCTTTTTTCTTCCCGCTCCAAGCTATCTCGATAGGCATCACCAGCAGCAAAAAGATTCTTACTTGGCTGTACTGGCTGAGGATTTTGCACAGGCTTCTGCACAGAACTTACCTCTCTAGCCTTGTTACGGCCAAAAAGACTGCGGCTAGAGGATTTTTTCTCTGGCTCCTGGGGCTGGTCCACAGGCTGAACCACCTTGTTAATATTTCTTTCCTCATCGTATTTATCCAGCAGAGCATCCCCGTCTATCTGCAAGAACCGGGAATAATTTCTAATAAATCCCTTGGCATATACATCTCCAGGCAGGGAATCATAATCTCCCTTTTCTATAGCCTCCAAATATATATCACGAATACTGGTTTCTCTAGCTATATCTTCAATGGTTAATCCCTGTTTCTCACGTTCCCCGCGCAGAATATCTCCAACCATGTTACGTCCTCCTCTAATATACTTTTGATGTATTTAGCTATACCCTATTATAACATGTATTTTTTCTAGTACAATAGCTCACACTAGGTTTATTTACCTGGTTTTTCTCTAATTTCCTCCAAGGTAATAGAATTTAGAACCTCATTTATTCTGGCTCCAATTCTGTCCCAAACATCCCGCCGACTACAGCTAGCTGCTTTTGCACATACATAGGGCGCATCCCCATCCATCTGCATACAGTCGGCAAAGGCAATAGGACCCTCCATAGCAATAATAATTTCCCCAATGGATATATCAACAGGCTCCTTGGCTAGTATATAGCCGCCCTGAGCGCCACGAATACTTTTGACAAAACCTGCCTTTTTTAAAGTACCCATCAGCTGCTCCAAATAATTCTCTGAGATATCCTGACGCTCTGCTATAGATTTCAATGCCACCGGCCCTGCACCATATTCATTGGCCAGATCCTGCAACGCCAGAACGCCATAACGACCACGCTGGGATAGCTTCATGCCTCCTGCCTCCCTTTATTAAAACTGCATCATTCTAAATTCCTTAATCAACTGTATCAAAATCGCTGCGGTTCTGTCCACACCATAACGATTGGATTTTATGGTAATATCATAATTCGTACCATTGCCCCATTCCATATCCGAAAATTCCTGACAATGATTTTTTCTGTCTGAAGCAAAATCCTGAATCCTATCCAAGGCTTCCTCTGCAGAAATGTTTTCCTTCCGCATAACCCGCTGTACTCTTTCCTTCTCGTCAGCAGTAATAAAAATATGCAGTGAATTACGATGCTTCTGCAAAATATAATTAGCCAGACGACCTACAATTACGCAGGAATCCTTGGCCGCAACCTCCTGAATAACCTTGGCTTCCAGCTGAAAAATCTGCTCCTGCACAGGCCTCTGATTCCCTGGCAAAGCCCCAGTGTACCAGTCAAACAACCTATACAGTGCGGTGCTGGTGATTTTTTCCTCGTGCTCCTTGAGATATTCCTCAGCAAAATCACTGCGCTCTGCTGCCATTTTGATTATCTCCGTATCGTAATAAGGCAGTCCCAGCTCATGGGCAATTCTTCTGGCAATAGTTCTGCCGCCACTGCCATATTCATGGGAAACAGTCAGCACGAAATGCTGTTCTGACACCTTGGGCAGTTCCTGCTTCTCCCGCTCCTTTTGAATTAAATTCTCTGGCAAAAGCAAATAGGTCAAGCTCTTCAAATATGTACTGAAGAATTTGATTTCTGAACCGCAGAAAAAGGCGGTTATCAGGGTGCCTTCTCTAACAGCTGCCAGCTCCCCTATAAACACCAGACACAAAACAGCTGATGTAATAGTCATGCCTAAATCGGAAACAATCTTTACAGAGGTATATGGCTTCCCCAAACGCTCAGACAACACCTGAAGCAGGGCATCCATAGGCAGCAAAGTAATTCTGGCAATAATCCCCAGATAGATACCAAAGGCCATAATGGTACAGCCAGCAAAAAGCATAGCCACTTGACCTATATAGGCGGTCAAAACCAAAGGGGCCAAAAATTCCAGCGACAAATCAATAAAATAACCAAATACTATGGTCATACCTGCCTGAAGAAACAACAGCTTCTTGGGTATCCCTGACTTTAGCATAGGCTGGAGAATAATCATCAACAGATTCAACAGAGCTGTCCAACCACCTACAGTAATACCTGTAAAAAGCAAGGAAAAGGTATACGGCAGGGATGAAATTGGGGATACACCCAAGGCAGATTTTATCATACAGGCTACACCAAAGCCCATAAAGACCAGACAGAGAGAGAATACCAGAAATCTTCTGGCCATCTCCGAAGGAGACTGCTTCATCTCTTTCAACAAGTTCATCACCTCATAGAACAATAAAGGGCTCGCAAACCGACCTTTAACAGCCACCTGCGAGCCCCGGAAATACTATTGGAAATCCTGCAAAATTACAGCAGAACCTTATGAGACAGATTTACGCGGCCCTTCTGGTCAATTTCAACAACCTTAACATCCAGCTCGTCGCCTTCCTTGACATAGTCCTCTACCTTTTCCACACGCTTCTTGTCCAGCTGGGAAATATGACAAAGACCTTCATGGCCTGGGAAGAGCTCAACAAAGGCACCAAAAGCCATCAGACGAGTAACCTTGCCTCTATATACCTGACCTACCTCTACCTCGCGAACGATGTCCTCAATGGCAGCTACGGCCGCAGCGGAAGCATCTACGCTGGTAGCGGAAATACGAACAGTTCCATCATCATCAATATCGATCTGTACACCGCACTCGTCGATAATCTTCTTAATCATCTTGCCGCCTGGCCCGATAACCTCGCGAATCTTATCTGGCTTAATGTGCATGGTGGTAACACGAGGAGCATATTTGCTCAATTCCTCGTTTGGCTGAGCAATGCACTCCAGCATCTTGCCCAGAATAAAGGCACGGCCCCGCTTAGCCTGAGCCAAAGCAGAGGACAAAATCTCACGAGAAATACCCTTAATCTTAATATCCATCTGAATAGCAGTAACACCCTCAGTAGTACCTGCTACCTTGAAGTCCATATCACCCAGAGCATCCTCCATACCCTGAATATCGGTAAGAATAGTATAATCCTCTCCATCCTTTACCAAACCCATAGCCACACCAGAAACTGGACGCTTAATAGGCACACCGGCATGCATCAGGGAAAGGGTGCTGCCACAAACGGAACCCATAGAGCTGGAGCCGTTGGACTCCAATACCTCAGAAACCATGCGGATAGTATATGGGAACTCCTCAGTGGAAGGAATAACAGGCACCAAAGCACGCTCTGCCAAAGCACCATGACCAATCTCACGACGGCCTGGACCACGAACAGGACGAGCCTCGCCTACAGAGTAGCCAGGGAAATTGTACTGATGGATATAATGCTTGCTGGTTTCTACACCAAGGCCATCAATTACCTGCTCATCTCCCAGAGAGCCCAAGGTAGTAATAGTCAATATCTGAGTCTGACCACGGGTAAACAGGCCAGAACCATGAGTACGAGGCAAAATACCTACCTCACAGCTAATAGGACGAACCTCTTCTACCTCACGACCATCAGGACGAATCTTCTCCTTGGTAATCATGCGGCGAACGATTTCCTTAACAATCTTGTGGAGCATATAAGGAATTTCCTTAACTGCATCTGGATAAATCTCCAGAAAATGCTCCAAAGCCTCAGCCTTAACAGCAGCAATATGCTCGTCACGATCCAGCTTATCTGGGTTGCGTACTGCAGCATCCAGCTTATCAGTAGCATAGGCACGGATAGCCTGCTCCATTTCCTCTGGTACAGCAAAGAGCTTAACCTCTCTCTTTGCCTTGCCTACAGCCTTCTGCATCTCATCCTGGAAAGCAACAATCTTCTTGATTTCCTCGTGACCGAAGAGAATGGCCTCCAGAATAACCTCCTCTGGCAGCTCCTCAGCACCAGCCTCAACCATCATAACTGCATCACGGGAGCCAGCAATGGTCAGATTCAAATCCGACTTCTCACGCTGCTCAACAGTAGGGTTGATAACAAACTCTCCATCAATACGACCTACGCGAACACCAGCAATAGGACCCATGAAAGGAATATCAGAAATAGTCAAAGCACAGGATGCACCAATCATAGCTGCAATCTCTGGTGCATTGTCCTGCTCTACGGACAATACGGTAGCTACAATCTGTACATCATTTCTATAACCCTCTGGAAACAGAGGACGAATAGGACGGTCAATGAGACGACTGCACAGAATTGCAGACTCTCCAGGACGACCCTCTCTCTTTATAAAACCGCCAGGAATCTTGCCAACGGCGTACATCTTCTCCTCATAATCAACGGTCAAAGGGAAGAAATCAACGCCCTCACGAGGCTCCTCAGAAGCGGTAGCAGTAACCAATACAACGGATTCACCATAACGAACCAAAACAGCACCATTTGCCTGCTTTGCCATCTTGCCAGTCTCAACGGTAAAGGTTCTGCCACCAAGCTGCATTTCAAAACTCTGCATCAAGTTTTTCCTCCTAATTTTCATTCTTTTTGCATACTAAGTTAGTATAACACATATTCAAATAAAAAGCCTAATATTTTTTTACAAAAACAAAAATCCCCCACCGAAGTGAGGGATTCAATGCAATTACTTGCGCAGGCCCAGCTTAGCAACGATTGCACGATAGCGCTCGATGTCAACCTTGTTCAGATAAGCCAAGAGACGACGACGATGACCAACCATCTTCAACAGACCACGGCGGGAATGATGATCCTTCTTGTGCTCCTTCAGATGCTCGGTGAGGTAAATGATACGTGCAGTAAGAACTGCAATCTGTACCTCTGGAGAACCAGTGTCACCCTCGTGTACGGCATACTTCTGAATAATTTCCTGCTTTGCTTCCTGAGTCAACATAATATATTCCTCCTAATTAATTATTTCCCCAAGCCGGGACCAGCGTCGGAGTGTCGCTCATCTAGGCAAGAGGTATGTGTCCATTCATACATTATCTGACACACAGCGAGTATTGTATCACAAAATCTTAACTCTGTAAATACTTATTTAACTTTGTCTGCCAATAATTTGCGGGCAGTGATTTCATCTGCACGAAGCTGCCTTACCAAGGCATCTACACCGCTGAATTTTTTCTGCTCCCTAAGCTTGGCCACAAACTGCACCGTAATAGCCGCATCATAGATATTCTGGGAAAAATCCAAAATATTCACCTCCAGGCGTCGATTACATCCCTCAAAGGTAGGATTATCTCCTATATTAGCAATGCCATTATATCTTTTGCCATTTAGCCAAACCAGTACCCCATAGGCACCATTAGGCAGCATAGCCCGATGAGACCCAATAGCCAGATTGGCAGTAGGAAAACCCAGCTTCCGCCCACGATGATCCCCGTGAATCACCCGGCCTCCAAAGCTAAAATACCTGCCAAGATATTCATTGGTTTTTTCCAAATCACCAGCTTCTATAAGGCTGCGGATTCTGGTACTGCTTACCATGCGGCCATCCAGCTGTACAGCCTGGCCAACCTCCGCCTGAAAGCCATATTCATCCCCCATTCGCAGCAGCATACGAGGATTCCCCTTGGCCTTGGCACCAAAAGAAAAATTAGGTCCTGTTACCAGATAATGAGGATTCAGACTGCGGCAAAGTTCATCAATAAAATCCTCTGGGCTTTGACGGCACAGCTTTTCATTAAAAGCCACATTCACCAGCATCTGTACTCCCATAGCTTTCAGAATATCTGCCTTGGAAATATTATCCCCAATCTGCATAGGTACCTTATCAGGAGCAATCTGCTCCAAGGGATGGTTGCTAAAGGTATAAACCACACTGACCAGCTTGTGAGCCTTGGCCAAATTCATAGCCCGCTGAATAATGCTTTGGTGACCTATATGAACTCCGTCAAAGGTTCCCAGAGCCACCGCTGTTCCTTTATCTCCTAAAAGTTGTTTTGCTTCACTTAATTTATTGCATACAAGCATCTTATCACCTATCAATCATTTATTACTGTCATTTATTATAACCCCTAAACTTTCCAAAGTAAATGCCGGGATATTTAGTTTTATGTTCAACAATTTTTGGGCTTTCCTGGAATTTTTCATTTTCTTTTCAGACAAGCCTGCTATATTATAAACAATCCCTTTGATGTACAAGATATGTACTTTCAGTACTATCCCATATACATCATTTTCTCCATCCCATTGGCGGTATCAGAACTTGATACCGCCATCTTTTTTTGTTCAAATATATTCTCTCAAACAGATGAAAATTATTATCAATCTATTGTTGTTCCTTGACAAGAATGGTATGATGTATACACGATTTAAGTTTTACTTTTTCATAAGGAGAATGCATATGAAGAAACTATTTTATTTACTTCTCACAATGCTTTTGCTAGCAACCAGCTTACTAGCAGGTTGTGGCAATAATACTCAGGATAGTGCCAAAAAGGATGGCCAGCTGCATATTGTTACTTCCTTCTATCCTATGTATATCGCTACCGCCAATATTACCAAGGGTGTGGAGGGCGTACAGGTTACAAATATGACCAAGCCTCAGACAGGCTGTCTCCATGATTATCAGCTAACCACTGATGATATGAAAACTCTAGAAAAGGCAGATGTGTTTGTGGCCAACGGTGCCGGTATGGAATCCTTTTTGGACAAGGTAATCAAGGAGCACAAAAATCTGGTGGTTGTTGATGCCAGCAAGGATATTTCCCTTCTGGAGGAAAATGGCCAGCCAAATCCTCATGTATGGCTGGATGTGGATAATGCCATTAAGCAGGTGGAAAATATTTCCCAACAACTGTGTGATGCAGATCCCAACCATGCTGAAGCCTACAAGGCCAATGCTGCTGTTTATATTGGCAAGCTAAAGGAGCTGCAGACTGATATGAGCAATGAGCTGAAGGATATTTCCCATCGAGATATTGTTACCTTCCATGAAGCCTTCCCTTATTTTGCTCAGGAATTTAACCTGAATATTATCAAGGTTATTGAAAGAGAACCTGGCTCTGAGCCATCTCCTCAGGAACTGGAGGATATTATCAAGGATGTCAACAAACTGCCAGCCAAGGTATTGTTTACAGAGCCCCAGTATTCTCCAGCAGCTGCAGAAACCATTGCCAGAGAAACCAGTGCTCATCTCTATGCTTTGGATCCTATTGTTACTGGTGAAGCCAATGAACAGGCTCTGGATGCTTATATCAACACCATGAAACAGAATGCCCTCACTCTAAAAGAAGCCCTTAAGTAATATGCTAATTTAAAAGCTGACCTATGGAAAATTCCTTCTCAGTAGGCCAGCTTTTTTCATGCTCTATTTTATTTTTTACTTAAAGCTGAAATTTACTCAGAGCATTCTGCAGATCCTGAGCCTGCTCTGCCAGCTTACGGCTAGCCTCGGCAATTTCCAGCATGGAAGCAGTTTCTTCCTCAGTGGAAGCAGATACGGTTTCTGCCTCACTAGCAACAGAACGGCTCATGGTATTAATCTTTTCAATAGCTTCATTAATCTTCATGGTGTGATTTGCCAGCTCCGCTACAGCACCATCCATAGCAGCGGAATTATCTGCCACCTTGGATACCATTTCTGCAATATGACCAAAGGAAGAACCAGCCTCCTTAACAGCTCCGGTTCCCTTCTTAACCTGACCTACACCAGCCTTCATAGACTTAACAGCATTCTCTGTATCCTGCTGAATACCAACTACTACCTTGGAGATTTCTCCAGCAGATTCCTGGGACTGCTCAGCCAGCTTGCGAACCTCCTCTGCAACTACGGCAAAACCTCGGCCATGTTCACCAGCTCGAGCAGCCTCAATAGCCGCATTCAAAGCCAGCAAATTAGTCTGCTCCGCAATAGAGGAAATAGTATCTATAATCACGCCGATCTGCTGAGATTTCTCCCCTAGCTGTTCAATAACTCCCGCAATATCTGTTACCGTAGCATCTATGGTTTCCATATTGCCTACAGCACCGCCTACATTAGTACGTCCTGTTTCTGCCACATCATTGGTTTCATGTACCTGGTTTACAGTCTCTCTCAGGGTTGCAGAGAACTCTTCCATGTGAGCCGTAAGATTATTCACACTGTTGGAAGCTGTCTCCACCTGATTGAACTGCTCACTACAGCTGCCAGCTACATTCATAACAGACTCAGCAATAGACTTGCTGACTGTTGCTGCCTGCTCAGAGGTAGAAGTCAGCTCCTCAGAAGCAGCTGCCAAGTATTCTGCAGTAGTTACAATCTGCTGCATCAGCTCAGACTGCTTTAGGCGCATATTACGCATAGCTCTGGCCATTACTCCCAGCTCATCATGCCGCTCCAGCATATGCTTGATTTCATCAGCATCCTCATCCTGATGAGCACGATAATCTCCATCACCCAGATAATTGATTCGCTTTGCTGCCAACTGAATAGGCAGGGCAATCTGCTTGCCCATGTAGAAGGCAAAAGCTGCAATCAATACAAAAAGTACTACCATTACAGTAACTGCCACCATAATGTCATTTTTCAACTCTGACTCCAACATGGCTTTTTCCTCAGCCACCATAGCATCAATATCATCAATCCAGATACCTGTACCAATGACCCAATTCCAAGGCTTGAAGCATACGGTATAATTACGCTTTGGCAATGGCTCTGTGGTATTAGGCTTGGCAAACATCAAATCAGTGAAGCCGCCTCCCTCAGCCATACTATTTTGAATCATTTCCTTGATGTAGTACTTACCATGAGGGTCCACAGAATCTATTCTGGATTTACCCTCGGCAGCTCTGCCCAGCAATACCACATTGACGCCCTCAGTGGTATCTACATAGAAATAGCCCTTGCCATCGTCATAGCGCAACTCTCTCACCGCATCTGCTGCAGCCTTCTGAGCCTGCTCCTGAGTCAACTCACCACTTTGCTGTTTCTTGTAAAACTCATCCAGAATGCTGTAGGCAACCTGAGTCTCTCCCTTAAGACTGGATTCTACACTTTTTTCCAAGGTATCCCGATAATGATCCAGCTGCTGATGATTGCCCTGAATCTGAGACCAGACAAAGAATCCTCCCAGACATAAAGCCGTAACCACTGAAGCTCCTGCAATAACAGCTATCAGTTTTGTTTTGATAGACTGAATCTCTCCCAATGGATTAACCCCTTTGACACTAGACATAAGATATCCCCCTTGCTTGTTTTTTTGATTATGACAGATGCTAATACAAATTCATCTTTGTATATTTATGTAATTCGCTACTTTTTTTGAAATTCCTGCTTACTTTATAAAAATTTTTAAATTCGCAAAAATAAGCTGTCGGTACTAAAACCAACAGCTTATTTACGAAGTATAATGAAGGATTACTTGTTTACAGCGTCCTTCAATGCCTTACCTGCCTTGAAGGCTGGAACCTTGGCAGCAGCAATCTTAATCTCCTCACCAGTCTGAGGGTTGCGGCCAGTACGGGCAGCACGATCTCTAACCTCGAAGGTACCAAATCCGATAACCTGTACATTCTCTCCCTTTGCCAGAGTCTCCTGAACAGTGGTGAAGAATGCGTTTACAACAGCCTCGGTGTCCTTCTGGGTAATCTCTGCTTTTTTTGCAACACTTGCAATCAATTCTGCTTTAGTCATAGGTTTATATCCCCTTTCGTACTTAATACGATGTTGATAATACCACATATTCTGTTGTTTGGCAAATATTTCCTAGAACTTTTATTCCTAGCTATAAAAAACAGCTTAATTATGAGTCTATTTTCCTAAAAAACAGGCCTAAAACCGCTATTTACAGCCCTTTTACTTCCGGTTCCTAGCCTCCTCCTGCTGATATTGCAGCATAAGATAATCCATCAAAATACGGGAAATGACATATAGTGGCAGGCGGGAGGTAACATCTACTCTGGTGAAGGTACGATTATGATGGCAATATCCCTTGATGCGAATATGAGCCATACGGTTAATAGGCAGCTCTGCTGGAGCACAGGTAATGGCAATAATCTTTGCTCCCATCATAGAAGCTTTCTCTGCCACAGAAATCAGTTCTGGAGTACTGCCAGACATAGAAAAGATAATTACCACGGAATCCATACCAGTATGAGCACTAAGCTCCTGCATAATATTGGAATCGCTGTTATACACCACATTTTTATTCATAATCTGCAGCTTCAAGGCCAGCTCTGAGGCCACATTATCGGAAAGCCCCTTGGAAAAGATAAAGATTCTCTTGGCCTTTTGCATCTCCGTCACTGCTTTCAGAATAGTCTCCGTAGACAGTTGTTCAATGGTGTTGCTGATTTCCAGCAATGATTTGTTGAAAATCTCATTTACATCCACAGAATCCTGCCTGGACTCTGTTTTCTGAGTCAGCATATACCTAAGCTCCGCAAAGCCAGCGATACCGCATTTCTTAATGGTGCGGGAAACTGTAGCTGGAGATGAATAGGTGGCCTCTGCCACCTCGCTGATGGACATACTAGAAATAGCTGCTGCATTGCTGTTGATAAAGCTGATAACATTCTTCTCTGTATCTGTCAGCTTATTCATAAAGTCGTGTTCAATATTAATTAGCATAAAATACCTCTCCCTTTTTATTGCTACCATTATACCATAAATAGGGCAAAAATTCGTATTTTATTAATTTTTTGTTCAAAAGCCATAATTTTTTGAATACCCGCTATATTGAGTAGCTTATACAACACTAACAAAAGGCTGCAGATAGCCCCTGCAGCCTCCTGAAAATATGCAATTATGCCTTGCCTACGGAACCGCAGACTTCAATCTTCTGCTCTACATACTTTTGTACCTCAGCCATACCCTGCTGGCTGTACTTCTTAGGATCAAAGGCCTCTGAATGCTCTGCCATAAACTCCTTGACACCATGGGTAAAGGCAATACGCAAATCCGTAGCATAGTTTACCTTGCAAATACCATTCTTGACAGCAGTAATAACCTGCTCATCAGGTACACCGGAAGTACCATGCAATACCAAAGGTACTTCCACCATGTCATGAATAGTAGCAATCAAATCAGTATTTACCTTTGGAATACCCTTGTAAACACCATGAGCTGTGCCTACACCAATAGCTAGATAGTCAACACCGGTTTTCTCCACAAAGATTTTGGCTTCCTCTGGATCGGTATATGGATTGTCATCATCACCCTCCAGATCGTCCTCCTTGCCGCCAACCTTGCCCAGCTCACCCTCTACATAGACATTACCAGGATGGCAGGCATCTACCACACGCTTGGTCAAATCAATATTATCCTCAAATGGGAGCTTGGAGCCATCAATCATAATAGAGGTATAGCCAGCTCTATAGGCAGCCATAGCCCGCTGGAAGCTGTCACCGTGGTCCAAATGCATTACTACAGGCACAGAGCTTCTCTTGGCAGCAGCAGCCACATTGGCATAGTAATAATCTACACCAGCATACTTAATAGTACCAGGTGTGGTCTGCATAATAACGGGAGAGTTCTTTGCCTCGGCCGCAGCCAATACAGCCATAACCATTTCCATATTTTCAACATTGAAGGCACCAATGGCATATTTGCCCTCTCTAGCCTTCTGGAGCATTTCCTTTGCAGTAACTAACATATCTTTTTCCTCCAGGAATTTACAATTAATTTGCCTATAATTACTTCATCATCTTCATGAAGCGCTTGCACATATCGCCTAACAGCATAGCAGTCATCAAGTGATCCTGAGCATGAACCATGAGGAAGCACAGCTCCATCTCCTCACCGCTGGCTTCTTTAGTAATCATGTCGGTCTGGGACTCGTGAGCACTTAGAACAGTCTCATAGCCAGCCTTGATAAGTTCCTCTGCCTTGTCAAAATTCTTGTCTGCCATAGCATCCATAGCCTGCAGGAACTGAGTTCTTGCCTCACCTGCATAAGCTACAATCTCCATAGCAACCATTTCCATATCTTCTTTAGTCATTTTTATACTCCCCTTTTACGCTTGATACTGGACACCCCTGTCCCAAATTTACCTGGAAATGTTATGATATTAGTTTATTCTGCAAAGAATACACACCCATATCATAACATATTTTCGGCATTAGTACGAATTAATCGTGGTAGTAGCCCTCAGCCCATTTTTTCTCAAACTCGTCAAAGAGCTGATCATTTTCAATGCAGTCATTATCTGGAACCATATTGTCAATCTTGGCAATCAAAGCTTCCTTCTCAGGAGTTGGCTTGTACTCTGCCTTCAGAAAGGCTTCCAGAATGTACTCAATAGTACCTACACCCAGCACACGGCCACCACAGCCAATAACATTGGCATTGAGATTTTCCTTGGCAGCTACGGCAGTCTGAACATCAGCTACACAAGCACCTCTGATGCCTTTTACCTTTACAGCGGAGTTGTTAATACCAATACCAGTACCGCAGATGCATACGCCCAAATCTGCCTGTCCAGTAACAACAGCCTTTGCTACCTTACGGCCGTAGATAGGATAATGAGTGCGAATAAAGTCATAAGTACCTACATCAATAACCTCATGGCCCTGCTTCTTCAGGAACTCAGCAGCCTTAATCTTGATATCTGTTACAATATGGTCACAGCCAATAGCGATTTTCATGGTTTATTTCCTCCCTATATATCAAAGCTCACGATTCAGCATATCAATACGAATCTGGTGGCGGCCACCATCGTACTCAGTCTTAACAAAGTTTTCAGCCAACTGGCAGCTGAGAACATCAGCCGTAATATTGGCACCCAGGGTAATAATCTGTGTGCTGTTGTGATGGCGAGTCATGCTAGAGGTATAATCCTCATAAACTGGAGCGCAGACAATGCCATGATTCTTAGCAGCAATATTGAAAGGTACGACACCATAATCATCTACTACAATACCTCTAGTAATCTCACCCTTGTTTACCAGCTCTACTACATTCATGGTAGCAGTAAAGATATCCTTATCGGATACATCCACAACCTCATAACCGGCCTGAGTCAAATGTGCCTTCACTACATCCTTCAAGCGAGTACCAACTTCATTGGCGGAAATTGCAACCTTCATTTTCAAGTCTCCTTTTCTCTATCTCTTTCACCTCTGTGTAGGTGAATTTCTTACTACACTGTTAGTATATAACCTTATCTTCTCTTCGTGTTTTCAGCCTGTGAAATGATTTTCAAAACAAAAGATGGCATCCACCATAGCAGAAATTCATCTGCTTATGGCAATGCCATCCTAATTTCAAAAAAATATTTGATTATGTAGCCACTATGCTTTTAGTCAAGCGCGTGACGCGGATTATTGGATACCTTTTCTACAGCCTCGGTCATAGCTCGGAGAGCTTCTACCTTTACCATCATATCACTAATATGCACCCGCTCAAAAAGGTCCCCTCTATCTGTAGATACATATCGAGGCTTGAGGCCATTCAAAGCCAAAGCCTTAATATCTGATAGACACTGAGAACAACAGCAGGCATCAGGAAACTTTTTCATAACGATAGGAAATTGTTCATCAATCAATCTCTCTACCACATTAGTAACATGTACATCCTTCAGGGTATCCTTGTCAAACTGAATCGTCATAACATCAACCATCCCCTAATTACAACTTTACTTTCATCCTGTACTATATATTATCATAAAGTTAATATAATCACCATAGTAAATTTGTACAGTAGGAATTTACTTATGTTCATTCCACTTGCCTTATCACTTATACTGCCAATGACAGGCGTGTTGTTCAATCAAATCTATGGTGGTGAATAATATCAGGCCGATTAAACTTAATACCACAATGCCTGAGTACATTTCCAGATAATTAACTCTCAGCCAGGCATCCATAATAAAATAGCCCATGCCGTATCTAGTGCCAAAGGTTTCCGTAAAGAAAAGCACGGATATGGCTGTGGCTAATGCTACCCTGATAGCTGTAATAAACTTAGGCAGGGAGGCTGGCCACAGTACCTCGAAGAAAATATCCTTAAAGCCTGCTCCCAGAGAATACAAGGGATATAGGGTCTCACGAGGAATGGCCCTGATACCGTCCCGCACAGCCACCACAACCTGAAAAAGAATTATCAGAAAAATCATAATAATCTTAGATGATTCTCCCACCCCAAAAAGCAGCATCAAAATAGGCAGCAGGGCAATTTTAGGAATAGGATAAGTTAGATAAACCAAGGGGGATAGAAATCTGTCCCATTTGGGGAAATATCCCATGATTACCCCTAGTGGCAAGCCCACCACCACTGCCAGCAAAAGGCCTGCAGCTATGCGCCACAGGCTGTAGATACTATGAATAGCAATATAATCCATGAAGATATCCGACATATTCTCCGCCACCAACAGAGGGCTGGGAATAATAGGCAACTGAACAATTTCTGAGGCTATCCACCATACAATAGTCAGAAACACTGCTGCCGCCAAATACCAGACGCTCACTGATTTTCCCATATCTGATTCCAGTCCTTTTTAATTAAATTGCGAAGCTTTAGTCCCATTTCAAAAAACTCCTGCTTCTTCCTGATATCTTTGCCCCCAAAAAGAGGATTATCAATAATCTGGCTAATGCCACCGGTATGGGCTGACAAAACCACAATTTTCTGCCCCAGATAAAGAGCCTCCTCCACATAATGCGTAACAAAGATAGTGGAAACATTGAACTTCCGCCAGAGATTCAAGAAAATATCCTGCATTTCCTCTCTAGTAATGGCATCCAAGGCAGAAAAAGGTTCATCCATCAGCAATACATCTGGCTGGAGGGCAAAAACTCTAGCCAAGGCCACTCTCTGTTGTTGACCGCCACTAAGCTCTACGGGATAGCGATGTCCCAGCCCCTCAATGCCTAACTGGCGCATCAACTGCTTGATGACATTTCTATCCAAAAGCTCCGGTGCCTTCTTGATTTTCATACCCAGACGGATATTATCCACCACTGTTTTCCAAGGCAAAAGGCCATAATTCTGAGGCATAAAGCCGATGGTTTGCACCCGAGGATTAACCTCCTCCCCGTTAATGTAAACCTGTCCCTCATACTCCGGAATAAGACCTGCAATACATTTCAACAAGGTGGATTTACCACAGCCAGATGGGCCAATAACCGCACAGGTGCCTCCATCAGGAATCTCCAGATTCACATTGGCAATGGCGGTGTACATATCACTGTCGGTTTTGTACTTTACAGATACATTTTCAACCTTAATCATAAGCTCACTTGTTCAAATCTACAACCAGCTCAGCATAGCTGTAATTGTTCTTAATCAAGCCCTTCTGCTGCATCCAGTTCAGGCACTCTGTAACATCCTTTTCCTCTGGCAGACCAGCCTCTCGATATTTAGGGAATTTCAAAGCCGTCTTAGCTGCTGCTGGGAAACCGCTCTTCTCAATTACCAAATCCATGTATTCATCCTGTGGATGGTCATTGAGATACTGCACAGCCTTGTTATAGGCATGATAAAAAGCCTGCAGCTCAGACTTCTTTTCGTCAACAGCCTTGGCGGTAAACATCATAACACCAGGATTAATGCCCATTGCCTCAGAATCAGTAACAAAATGGCAACCGCTGGCAATGGCAATAGAGCCCATAGGCTCTGGCAAGGTAGCTGCTGCCAGCTTGCCATTCTGCAGCATTTCTAAACGGGTAGGAATCTGAGGAATTACCACCTTGTTCAGACTGCCCTCTGGCATATTCTGACCAGCAGTAATTCTATCAGTTACATATTCAATGATGGTATTCTTAGATACAGCCACATCCTTACCTGCCAGGTCCTGTGGTTTCTGAGCCTTTTCATCCTTGCCAGCAATCAGCTTGTAATCCCCATCGGTATAAGAAGTAACCTTTACATCAAAACCACCAGATTTGGCAAAAGCTACCGCCAGCATATCAGAAATAGCTCCATCTAAATTGCCGCTCTGGAGGGCTGCATCTCTATCCATAGCGCTCTTAAACTTCTGAATATCTACCTTCAGACCTTCCTCAGCAAAATATCCCTTTTCCTGGGCAATGATAATTGGCACAGAATCAATATCTGGCATAACGCCAATAGAAACCTCCTGCAACACCTTCTTGTCCTGAGCCTGCTGATTGCCACAGCCTGCCAAAGCGCCAAGAGCCAACAGCATAGCCATAGCCATTACTAAATACTTCTTCATAAAAAATTTTCCTCCTTGTAGCACAGCTTATTATTCCCCATGCTAAAATATTCAATATATAAAATAACTATCTGCCCATTCAGGCAAAGCCTTATTTTGCCAATAATCCCTTAAAGGATTCCAATCCCAGAGAAGCATAATACAAAAGGCTATCCACAATATCCTTGTTTTCATTGTAGGCCTTGCTTACATCCTCCTTCATGGACTGAGCCTGCTGGCGAAGGGAATCCAGATTGTCCATCTGAGCATTAACCTCATCAATAGCTGCCCCTGCGGCCTGTACTGACTGATTCAGCTCATCCAGCTTCTGCTGAGCCTGGCTGGCCTTGGCATCTGTCTCCGCAGATTCCTTTTTCTGCTTACCTGCATCCCCTGTAATTTTGTCTATAACCTTGCCGGCAGCAGATTTGTCCTGAGTTGTCTTACTTTGCTGTTCCTGCTGCCCCTTTAGCTTATCTGCCAAAGACTGGGCTTCCTTCTGCTGGGCCAACAGATTTTGATATTTTTCTTCCAAATCTGCCTTTTGCTGCTGCAAAGACTGCTTCTGGCTATCAGCATCCCGCAGCTGGCGAGCGGCCTGCTGATGCTGATTATCCAAAGCGTCCCTCTTGGTCTGCTGTTCACTCATATAGCCAGAAAGAGCTGCACCGAAAAAGGCTGCTAGTACAAAACCAATAACTAGAAAAGCTGCCATTTTTCCTTTCCTCTGAGAACCAGTAGTTTCCACTGGCTGGGGATTCACTACCCTGATTGGCTCCAATTCCCGTACCTTCTTGGTGTTTAACAGCTGAGTCCGCTGGTCCTCCATATCAGGACTAACACGAGGCAAGGGCTGAGTATGCTCCAAATTGTTCATTTTTTCATCATTCATACATATACTTCCTTATTTCACATGGGCATTAACCTGCTTGGTAAGCAGTTCTGCATCCTTTTCCAGGGTTTTGGCTATTTTCATGCTATTATCCGAAGCCCTAATAGTAGCGGCTTTTTTATCATCCATCCACTTGGCATAGTTTGCTGCCGCTTCAATGCGGGCATCACAGATTTTCAATCTTAATCTGTGTAGACTGCCTGCTGCATCTGGCACCTCCATAGCCTCCAGCTCAGACTTACGGCTTTGCCAATCTGCCACCTGCTCCTCAGAAACCTTCTTTACCTGACTGCGAATACTGTCATTTCCCAGAGTGCCGCCTGCCAAAATAGCAGTTATTTTTTGCTGGCTTTCGGCAATAACGGCATCATGCTGAGCCATAAGCTGGGAGGACTCCTCCAAATAGGCCTTTACCTGTTGCTGGCGGATGTTCTGCAGCTTTTCTATGAAATCCTTGAAATTAACAATTTCATATACCTGCCACAAGCCATCCTGCTGCTGACATAGTTCTACATCAAGAACAAATTCCTCATTGGAATCTGTCTGCAACACCCTGACCTTGGCAAGAGCTGTGCCCTCCTCCTTATCCACAGCCATAGAATCCAGCTTTTGGAACTCTATAGATGGCAGACCTATCCGATTGACAATCATATCTGCATCCACCAAGCCATTTACAGAATTATCATCGCTTTTCTTATTAGTCCAGCTTCCATATTCTACATAGTTCATAACCGCTGTCCGCAGGCTTGTTACCACGGGAGTCTTGAACATTCTGCTAAGATTGCTTACAGCCTCTCTTGTATCTCCTGTAGCTGGCACCATAGCCTGAATCAAGCCATCCAGCATATCATCACTAGCTGTATCCAGCAGATGATCCACCGCCACATACTTGTCCAGCTTTCCCTTGTTGTGATCACTAACAGCTTCCTGCACCATCTTTAGGGTATATTCCGGTGTTTTGGTATATATATCCACATACCAATAACCGCCGGCCACTGCCAGCAGTACCAGTACTACACCTAAAGCAATAAGACGTTTTTTTATTGATTGCATAAATCCATTCATAACAATCACCCTTTACAACACAGAACAGTATAATTAAAAACCGCCCTCAATAATGCCGCCTCCCAGCACTCGCTGGTCAATATAAAAAACTGCTGACTGACCAGGGGTAATGGCCCTGGCTGGCTCCCGAAACTCCACCTTCACCGTGCCATCCTCCTGAGGGTAAAGCATAGCTGCTGCTTCTCTGGCTCCATAGCGAATCTTCACCTTGGCTTCCATCGGCTCACGAAGATTATCTATAGCCACCCAATTAAGCTTATCTGCTATCAAGCCTTTGGCAAAGACTTTACTATTGTTGCCAACAACTACCTGATTTTTTTCAGCATCTAAAGCAATAACATAAAGAGGCTCCTCTGCCGCAATGCCCAAGCCCTTGCGCTGGCCCACGGTATATTGGGCAATTCCCTGATGGGTGCCCAGTACGTGACCCTCTGTATCCACGATGTCCCCTTTTTTCCGCAATTCTGGGCGATGCTCTAGCAAATAATCTTTATAGTCATCGGGAACAAAACAGATTTCCTGACTTTCTGGCTTATTAGC
>DAVZJH010000011.1:0-35137 GCA_052272885.1 Anaerovibrio sp.
ACACGCCTTATATCCCCATGTCTAAAGACAGGGGTTTTACGGCGTTTTCTGATAAGAAAATAAGTTCTCTAAAATTATATCATAAAAAAACCGGGGCTACAACACCCCGGCTAAAAATATACCTATCCATAATTCAATTAACTTCTATGGATTGCTCATAGGCTTTGCGCTTTTCGTATTCTCCCTGCATCTTATAATAGCGCAAAACAAAAAGACCTACCACAATGGCACCGTAGATAAGAAACTGACCTATGGTTATGGCACAATCCTGAAAAGACGCGCCACGAATCACAATATCACGAATAAATTTATAATCCCAGGTCAAAGGAAAAATATGGTTAAGCCATTGTACCCATTCTGGCAACATGGTCATAGGCACACCATAACCTCCCAAAATAAATCCCGGAGGAATAAAGAGTATCATTCTGCTGGCCGCCATGCCTGGATTTGGCGCACTCCACCCTACCAAAAGACTTACCAAACTACATATCCATATATAGAGCGCCTGGACACAAATATAAAGTAGCACATTATTGGTAAAGCTAATATCGCCCGCAAATCTAAGAATAATAAAACCTATAGATGTGGCTCCCAGCCAACAACAGCAATAGGGTATAGTTCTCTGAAAAAGCCCGAATACTGAGCCAGCCTTAAGATACAGCTCCAGCTTTCCCTCAATGCGGAGGCGTGGAATCATGCCCAAAGTGGCAATGGCAAAAAATATGCTGGAAAAGAAAACCAAAAAACCTA
The DNA here is from genome assembly GCA_052272885.1 of Anaerovibrio sp. Classification (GTDB taxonomy): domain Bacteria; phylum Bacillota; class Negativicutes; order Selenomonadales; family Selenomonadaceae; genus Anaerovibrio. Next base: position 751 of record DAVZJH010000011.1, read on the forward strand.
CTACCTCACCGTTGCTGGCTGAATCTGCTGGATTAAACAATCGTCTTTCCCTCAGCATCATGCCACCTTGAATAGTATCTCCTGTGCCCAGCCGAGGATTGTTGACCTCTGCTATAATTTCATTCAAGGCCTCTCTGGCACCAGCCAAAGAGGAAGAGCTGGTATTATCATAAAAAACACCAATATCGCAGGTTTCTCCATTATAATGAGCCTTTTCCGTACCTGTAGGTATATAGATTACAGCATAGCTTTTGTCCCTATACATAAGATTGGTAGGATCTGTAGGGCTGTTCAGCACTGCCTGGACAGAAAGCATCTGGGAATTGTCTAAATAATCTATTATCTCATGGCTAAAGCGTGAATTATCCAAATCTATTACCGTTATGGGCGTATCCTTGGCGTAATTCAAACTTAGGATAGCTGTAAATACCAGAGCAACAACAACAGAAACCAGCAAGGCCATTTTTTCATAGGGCATACTTCTATCACTTAACAAAAATCTGATTTCATCCTGTAAAGACTTCATTTCAGATTCACTCCCATCGTCATACCTGGTACTATTTTTTCCTGTGGTTCCAGATAGATACGCATCTGAAAGGCTGTTAAGTCTGATTGGCCCTTTTCTCTGGTCATCTTCAAATCAGCAAAACCAGGGGCCTTGGTCAGGATACGAATATTTCCCTCCAGCTTTTGGCCTGTAGCCACAGTCTCTATAGGAATATTATCTCCTTCTTTGTAATCGCCTAGATTCTCCTCACTGATGTATACATCAAAATAACAGCGAGTACTTTCCATCAAAATAACCGGCGTATTAGGAGCTACTATTTCACCTTCCTTGGCTAGAATTTTCAATATCTTGCCATCCTCTGGAGCTCTTAGAGTCAATCTTTCCTTGTTCAGCTGGAGATTCTTCAACTGTGCCTCCATAGACTTTTTCTGCTGTACCAGAGCCTCCACATCATTCATCTTGTTAGCGGCAGTCCGACGCTGAATGGCAATGGTAGGCAGATTCAGGGCATCTGTATTGTCACTATAGGAAGTACCTGCCAGCAGCTTAGCCAGATTTTCTCTTTGTTGACTAAGACTGGCAGCTGCCACATCCATAGCCAGCTGGGCATTATCCACCTCCTGCTGAGCTACTGCTCCAGAAGCCAGCAGCCCAGTCATACGGTTGTAATTCACCTGACTGTTAGCATAGGTAGCCTCAGCTGCACTTACTGCTGCCTTTTGCTGGTCAATCTGCCGAAAGCTTTGCTGTTCATCGGTATTGGCCTGAGCATAGGATATGGCCACCCCGCCTGTAGCGGATTTTATCTGGGCATCCAACTGAGCTACCTGGGCTTCCATCTGGGCAATAGACAAATCCACATCACTGCTATCCAATACCATTAGCACATCACCTTTTTTTACCTGCTGTGCTTCCTGTACACCTTCCTTTATCAACCGTCCGCCTACAGATTCAAAGGAAACCTTTACCTGTTCTGCTGTTAATATCCCCTCCTTGCGCTCCGTAGCCAGTACCAAAGCATCATTGCCGGAATACATCAGCAAAATACCAGATAAAATCATAATGCCAATAAATATCAAGGTAAATTTCTTGGCTTTCTCTTTTTTCATGTCAAAACCTCCTATTTTAAGACAAAACAAAACACCAGTTAGCTACATTGATACTACTGTTAACCGTCTCAGTAGTAATCCTGTATCAACTGGTGTATTTTCCACTATTTTGAGCTATATGCTCCCTGTGGTCGACGCCTCCCAAGCTTATAAAATTTTTGTCTTGATTATTCTACAAGTTTGTTTTACAAATGTCAACCATTTTTACCTAAAAATATTAATCAGCCTTAGGCTGTTCAGGCTCTTTTTCCTGCTTGCGGCAAATAATTTTGTCAATTCGATATCTATCCAAGGACTCTATTTCAAAAACAAAATTCTCCCACTGTATGGTTTCTCCCTTTTTAGGGATATAGCCAAAGAGGGCTGTAATAAAACCGCCCATAGTCTGATAGTGGTCCTGCTGCTCCTCCGGCAGTTCATCAATGCCAAATTTCTCCTTGAAATCGTCAATGGAGCACAGCCCCTCAATATTCCAGGCATTATCCTCCCTAGAGGTAATCTGAGCAGATTCAGGCTCGTTGACATTGTTGGTTTCCCCTATCAGCTCCAACAGAATATCCTGCAAAGTAATAAATCCGATAACACCGCCATATTCATCCAATACAGCTGCCTCATGAATACCTGTTACCTGAAATTTCTCCAAAATACGGAAGCTTTCCATAGAGCGAGGAATGTACACTGGCTTGCGGATAAACTGTGCCAAATCCAAAGGCTTGTTATCCAAGGCTGCATTAAAGATGTCCTTGATATAAATAACACCACAGAAATTATCCAGGCTTTCCTTGCCTACAGGAATAATAGCCTCAGAGGTAGCTCGTATCAAGGCCAGGTTCTGCTCCAGACTATCCTCCAAATCTATCCACAACATTTGGGTACGAGGAGTCATTAAAGAATAAGCTGTCTGATCTCCCATATGAAAAACCCTGTCTACAAGATTCTGCTCCTTTTTTTCAAAGGTGCCATCCTCAGTGGCCTGCTCTATCAGATCCTTAACCTCATCCTCGGTAACGGTATCATCAATTTTGGTATTCATACCAAGAGTTACCAGCAAAATGCGGGCTGAATTGGACAGCAGGGATACTGCCGGCTTGGTAATAAATATCAATCTTCTTAGATGCTTCTGGCACTGTATCAGCGTTTCCTCTGGATTCTCCATAGCGATTCTGGTAGGCAGAAACTCGCCTAACATCAAGGTTAGATAGGTTATCAGCAGAATACTTATCAACAGGGACAGTTCCTGGGAATAGGGCATCAAATATATGTATTTGTGAACACAGGGGGAAAGAATCACACTGGTGCATACACCAATCAAAATACTGACAAAGGTAATGCCCAGCTGAATGACTGCCAAGGCTCGCTCTGGCTTTTCCAGAAGCTCCAAGGCTTTCTTGGCCTCCTCATTGCCATCATCCTGCATTTTTTCCAGCTTGCTTTTGTGACTTTCATTAAGGGAGGTTTCTGCTAGAGCAAAAAACACATTCACCAAAATCAAAAAACCGATTACAAACAACCATAACGGATAGGGGGTATCCAAAATTTCCACTTCCTTTACAAAAATATAAGAAATAACCGCCCCAGATCCCATACTGCGCGGTTAATTCTGTGTTAATTCTGTGTAAGTAATATTGGGCAACCGTCTATCGACAACACCCTCTTTATATTTATTATACCTTTCAATCAAATAGATTGCAAGACTCGATTATTTAGGCATATCAAAAGAAGATATGCTTAAATATATTGTATTTTGCAAGCATGATAATCTTTTACTGCAAAGAATTTCAATTTATTTAATATATTAGTCGACAGCTAAAGAGAATAATGTATACATAGTTGCAAAATATTGTAATTGTGTAAATTTATAGTATAATTAAATCGCTGTGTGCTATATAAATAATTTATATAGCATATGCAAAATTTGTATTCATTGGAGGTATACTAAATTGGCTACTTATGTTGAAGAAATTATTGCAAAGGTTCAGGCTGAGAATCCTGGTGAAACCGAGTTTCATAATACTGTAAAGGAAGTTCTGACTTCTATTGCTCCTGTACTGGATAAGAATCCTAAGTATCAGCAGCAGGCTATTCTGGAGCGTATTGTTGAGCCTGAACGTGTTGTTATGTTCCGTGTACCTTGGACTGACGATGCTGGCAAGGTACATGTAAACAAGGGTTATCGTGTACAGTTTAACAGTGCCATTGGCCCATACAAAGGTGGCCTCCGCCTCCATCCATCTGTAAACCTCAGCATTATCAAGTTCCTTGGCTTTGAGCAGATTTTCAAAAACGCTCTGACTACCCTGCCTATCGGTGGCGGTAAGGGTGGCTCTAACTTTGATCCAAAGGGCAAGTCCGATGCTGAAATCATGCGCTTCTGCCAGAGCTTTATGACTGAGCTTTGCCGTCATATTGGCCTGAACACTGATGTACCTGCCGGTGATATTGGTGTTGGCGGCCGTGAGATTGGTTATCTCTATGGTCAGTACAAGCGTATCCGCAATGCTTATGATGCTGGTGTTCTTACCGGCAAGGGCCTGAACTACGGCGGCAGCCTGGCACGTACTGAGGCTACTGGTTATGGCCTCCTCTACTTCACCAAGCTGATGCTGGCTGATGCTGGTATGGATTACAAGGATCAGACTGTAGTTGTTTCTGGCTCCGGTAATGTTGCTACCTATGCTATCCAGAAAGCTCAGGAATTTGGTGCCAAGGTTGTGGCTTGCTCCGATTCCAACGGCTATATCTATGACAAGGATGGCATTGACCTGAACATTGTTAAGGAGATTAAGGAAGTTCGCCGTGGCCGTATCAAGGAGTATGTAGATGCTAAGCCATCTGCTGAATACCATGAGGGCTGCAAGGGTATCTGGACTATTCCTTGCGATATTGCTCTGCCATGTGCTACCCAGCAGGAGCTAGATCTGGATGCTGCCAAGGCTCTGGTTGCTAATGGCGTTAAGGCTGTAGGTGAAGGTGCCAATATGCCATGTACTCTGGATGCTATTGAGTACATCCAGAACAGCAAGGTTCTCTTTGCTCCTGCCAAGGCTGCTAATGCTGGCGGTGTTGCTGTTTCCGCTCTGGAGATGGCTCAGAACTCCATGCGTTATAGCTGGACCTTTGAAGAGGTTGATAACAAGCTTCAGACCATTATGGCTGATATCTATGAGAACTCCAAGCGCTGTGCCAAGGAATATGGTCACGAGGGCAACCTGCTGGTAGGCTGCAATATTGCTGGCTTCCTGAAGGTTGCTGATGCTATGCTGGCTCAGGGCATTTGCTAATAATTTGACCTGAAACTCTATACCCCTGCCTTTATTTTTGCTTGTCAAATAGTATTGGCAGGGGTATAATTAGTTGTTGTCGGGATGTAGCACAGCTTGGTAGCGCGCTTCGTTCGGGACGAAGAGGCCGCAGGTTCAAATCCTGTCATCCCGACCAGATAGAAATTTAGCACCGCAGAGCGGTGCTTTTTTCATAGTAAAATATTGCAAGTTTTCCTGTGAAAGTGTATAGTAAAAAGGTATAACGATTTTTGAAGTATTATGATTTGAGGCGAACTTTATGACACAATTTTCCACTCGCAATATTAGCATGATGATGGATTTGTACGAAATGACTATGGCTAATGGTTATTTTGCCAACAGCGACACCCAGCCTAGAGTAATTTTTGACATTTTCTATCGCAAAAATCCTGATGGCGGTGGCTTTGCTATTTTTGCCGGCTTGGAGCAGATTCTGGAATACATTGAAAATATGCATTTCACAGAGCAGGATATTGAATATTTTGCCTCTTTGAAGCTTTTTTCTCAGGAATTTCTGGATTATCTAAAGGATTTCCGTTTTACTGGTGATATATATGCTTTCCCAGAAGGAACTATTATGTATCCTAATGAGCCTTGCGTAACAGTAGCAGCTCCCCTGATAGATGCTCAGCTGGTGGAAACTGCCCTGCTGGCTCTGGTCAACCATCAGTCCCTGATTGCTACCAAGACCAGTCGTATTGTCCGGGCTGCTGGCAATAGAGCCGTATCTGATTTTGGTGCCCGTCGTGCTCATAATATGGATGCTGCGGTCTATGGTGCCAGAGCTGCCTATATTGCTGGTGCTTCTGGTACAGCCACCGTTCTGGCTGGCCAGAAGTTCAACATTCCTGTTGGAGGGACTATGGCCCATAGCTGGGTAATGTATTATAAGGATGAATATGAGGCCTTTAAAAAATATGCCCAGGTATATCCTGATGCCACTGTACTTTTGGTGGATACCTATGATGTTATCCGCTCTGGTATTCCTGCTGCTATTCGTGTAGCCAAGGAGGTTCTGGAGCCTATGGGTAAACGTCTGAAGGGCATCCGCATTGATTCCGGTGACTTGGCCTATCTGTCTAAGCGAGTGCGAAAAATGCTGGATGAGGCTGGTCTGGAGGACTGCAAGATTGTGGTATCCAACAGTCTGGATGAATATACCATCACCTCCATTCTTAATCAGGGAGGCCAAATTGATGCCTTTGGCGTTGGCGAGCGCTTGATTACTGCCAAAAGCGATCCTGTCTTTGGTGCAGTATACAAGATTTCTGCTGTGGAAAAGGATGGCAGCTATGAACCTCGTATCAAGGTCTCTGAGACTGTAGAGAAGATTACCAATCCTGGCTTCAAGCGGGTATATCGCATCTACGGCGAGGAAGGCTATGCTGTAGCTGATTTGATTACCAGCTTTGAGGAAGAGGTTAATATGGATGAGCCTTATCGCTATGTAGATCCAGAAAAGCCTTGGAAAAACCGCTTCTTCGAAAACTGCACCTGCAAGGAGCTGCAGCAGCTAGTTATTAAGGATGGCAAAAGAACCCAGCCTCCACGGAGTCTTGAGGAGATTCGCAGCTATGTAAAGGAACAGCTTGCCTCCGAAATCTGGCAGGAAGAGCAGCGCTTTGAAAACCCTCATAAGCACTATCTGGATATGAGTCCTGATTATTATGATATGAAAATGTCCCTGCTCCATAATCTTCGTGGCTAAACTAAATTAAACGGTAATATTAAAACAGCTGTCCAGTTTCTTTTAAGAGTGATATGTCCCCCCAATACTGGTTGTCCAGTATTGGGGGGACATATCACCTTCTGCGCCGTCTTTTATTTTTATATTTAAATTTTACGCTTCCTGCAAAGCCTGACGCACCTCTGCCAACACACCCAAATGTACATCCATACTCAGGTTATCCACAGTTTCCTCGGATTTTTTGGTACAGCCGTCAACGCTACCAGCCTTTAGCATTTTTCTCAACATGGCAAGCTCCATCTCATCAGACGGCAGCAAGTCCTTGCCGTACTTATTAGAAAGCACTGCACTGATACCCCAGCCCCACCAGTTGGAAACACCGCTGATAAGGGCAATATCTGAAACCTCTTGGGCACAAATAGCTTCGCCATGCGGTACAAACTGTTCAATCGTAGATCGCAGACTACCCATACCCATTTCATTGCCACCATCACCAATAGAAATGGTAACAATGCCGCGCTTTTTGGCCGCATCAATAATGCTTGACGCATCTACAAACATCGGATCAATAATACCGCCGCGCATATTGTGATAATGTCCGTCACTAGCTTTGCCCGGACGCTCAATAGTCAGCACATGACTAGGCTTCAGTGCATCCAGCTGATGTGCAATAAATTCATCCGTTTCATATTTTGGCAACATCAAAGGACGGCATTTGCAACCACGCTCCGTTAGAGCAGCATTGACAATCCAATAAGCCTCCTCATCAGTCAGCATCCAAACAGGCACACCGATATTCTCAAAGGCAAAAGCAAGATTTGCCGCCCCCAAAGGGCCATCTGTTTCACCAGCAAAGTTATGCAGACCAAGACGCACTGGAAAGCCTGTCAAAATAACTACACCTGTTACATTCTGTAACGCATGCTCCAGCTCTGCCACAGGATTTGCTGGAGCATTTTCCAACAAGCCTCTGTGCCCAGGATCAAAACGCATGGTTTCATCTAATCTCGCAAAAAATCCCATAGCAAACACCTCACAATATTTTCGTATTAGCTTATATGCTTTTTGGCTTCCAAAAAGTCATTAACCTCATCATTTTTCATGTTGGTAATAAACATGTGCCCAGGCGCATGAGTAATCACCAATGGCAGCTTTGCATGCTCAATCACAGACTGAGGAGTTACACCACAGCCCCAAAATACAGGAATTTCACCCGGCTTAATTTCCACAGCATCACCATAATCAGGGTGCATCAAATCCGTAATGCCGAGCTTTTCTGGCTCGCCAATATTTACAGGTGCACCATGCACATTCGGAAATCTGCCCGTAATTTCATCGGCGCGCTTCGCATCCTCTGGTGTCATAGGGCGCATACTCACAACCAGCTCACCCTCAAATGGTCCTGCTGGCTCAGTCATAACCTTGGTGCGAAACATCGGTACATTTCTGCCCATCGTGATATGACGAACATCAATACCAGCCATCATCAAAGCTTCCTCAAAGGAAAAGCTGCAACCAATCAGAAAGACCACCATATCGTCCTGCCAATAGTCCTCAACATCGGTAACTTCCTCTGTCAAAATACCATCTCTAAAAATTCTGTACTTAGGCACATCGGTAAGGATATTAGCACCCTTCCCCATGTCCTGCACATATTTGCTGCCATGTATAACCTCCAGCAAAGGACATGGCTTAGGATTTTTCTTGGCAAAGGCTTCAAAATCAACCGCATATTTTTCTGGCATAATAACCAAATTTGCCTGTGCATAGCCATTGCACATTCCAGAGGTCTGACCAGTAATCTCACCGCTTCTGATTTTCAGCCACACATCCTCTGGCTTGGCATTGCTATAATCCTTCATCTATCTCACAATCCTTTCCTGCAATTTCTATATAGGCTCAACGATAACCTCAAAGGCTTCATTGTTTATCTTTAAATTAAATTTCTTAGCTTTAGTGCTAAATACCTTCTTTTCAGCAGCAGCCTTTATCTCTGCATACCTAACCTGACGCTTCTGGTACTGCTCACGCAAAGCCCTTTGTGCTTCCTGCACGGAAACAAGCTCAAACTGCAACCTTGCACCTGGCATAAGCTGTGCCAGCTTGGGCAAATCAATAGTTGCCACTGTCGCCAGCTTAGGATAGCCACCTGTTGTCTGATGGTCAGCCAGCATGATAATCGGCTGCCCATTAGGCGGAATTTGTATAGACCCCAGTGCAATGCCGTCTGTAATTAAATCCTGCTGCTTGATTTTCTCAACAGCTCTGCCCTCTAAGCGATACCCCATACGGTCAGACTCACTAGATATTGTATATATTTCCTGTGTAAATTTCTCTATTTCTTCCTTGGAAAAATAATCCTCCTGTGGCCCTAGTACAATGTGAATTGTGGCAAGCTCTGAAGCATCCGCTGGGATATCAGCTTGACGCAGTCTGCACTCACCAGCTAAGGCCTTACGAGCATAAGCATTTAAATCACCCACAGGCAATTCATCTCCTGCAGCTAATTTTCGCCCTTGATAACCGCCTATCCCCAGCTTGAGATTGGTTGAGCGGCTGCCAAATATAGCGTCCACTGCAAAGCCGCCTGCAACTGCTATATAAGCTCGCATACCCTTTTTCTGTGCACCCACCTTGAAACGCTGTCCAGCTCTGACAATAATTGCTTTATACGGCTGAACTGCCTTGCCATCTAGCTGCACATCAGGCAAACCGCCTGTAACTGCAAGCAAGGCATCGTCCTCAAGCTCCAGCTCCGCGCCAAGATATGTAAACTCTAGCACAGCCAAGCCTTCTGCTGACTCATCATTGCCAACCAGCAGATTAGCAAGAGCTGCCGCCTCTGTATCCATACAACCAGAAACCTGCATACCGCTTGCCTGCATACCATAACGGCCAGCATCCTGCACAGTGGTCAACATTCCTGCATTAATTACCTTTATTCTCATTTCATCATCGCCTTAAACTCCGTCTCACTAATAGGTTTAAATCTAATCGACTGACCAGCCGACAGCAAAATCGGATTTTCCTTTGCAGCATCATACAACTTCAAGGGTGTTCTGCCGATAATCTGCCAGCCTCCTGGCGACTCGACTGAATAAATACCAGTCTGACTGCCAGCAATACCCACACTGCCAGCAGGAATTTTTAGCCGTGGTGATTTTTTTCTAGGCGTAGCCAAAGCTTCATCCATGCCGCCCAAATACGGAAAGCCAGCTACAAACCCCAGCATATAAATAGGATATTCACATTTAGAATGACAGGCTATAACCTCAGACTCGCTCATGTCATGCAGTTCTGCTACCTCAGCCAAATCAGGGCCATATTCGCCGCCATAGCATACAGGAATCTCTACAACCTCACGCACCTTGCCAGACTCCAGCTGCAATCCAGCGATTAAGCCTTTCAGTGCAGCAATCAGCTCATCATAGTCAAGCAGTAAAGGATTGTAGACAATCATCAGCGAGCAATAGGTAGGCACTGTTTCAATTATGCCAACAAGCTCCTGTGACCTTACAGCCACCGCAACTGCCTCCTTAAAAGCAATCACCTGACTGTTAATATCCAAGTTAATTTCTTGTCCAAATTCTACGGATACAGCACTATCGCCCAAGGTCAAAAAACGCACTGCACTCATCACTAAACATCCCCATCCTCATGCTTGAAAATTCTTAACAGCAATACCCTCTGCTTCCAAAGCAACACAAATTTTCTTCACCAAATCCACAGCCTGAGCATTATCACCATGCACACAAATGCTGTCTGCCTTAATCGCTATTTCCTTGCCGTTAATACTGATAACCTTATTCTCCTTGGCCATTTTGACAGCACGAGCCGCAGCCACATCTGGCTCATGGATAACTGCACCAGGCAGCTTGCGATTTACCAACGAGCCATCATCATTGTACGCTCTGTCCGCAAAAACCTCACTGATAACAGGCAGTCCAGCCTTTTCTGCTTCTGTCAGCATCACAGAGCCAGCTAAGCCCATTAAATAAATATGCGAGTCGACACTAGCAACTGCCTCAGCAATTCCTTTTGCCAAAGCCGCATCCTTGGCAGCCATATTATACAATGCACCATGTGGCTTAACATGCTGGAGCTTAATGCCCTGACTCTGACAAAAAGCCAGCAGCGCTCCCAGCTGATATTTGACATACGCACCAGCCTCAGCTGGAGTTATATTCATCTGCCGTCTGCCAAACCCCAGCAAATCTGGAAAGCCTGGATGTGCGCCCACCGCCGTCTGATGTTTCTTCGCCAACACTACGGTCTTTTCCATCACCATCGGATCACCAGCGTGATAACCACAGGCAACATTCACTGATGTTACATAAGGAATAACAGCCTCATCCAAGCCGATAGTATATGCACCGAAGCTTTCGCCCAAATCACAGTTCAAATCTACGCAACTCATATCTTTTGCCTCCGCAAATCTCATCTTTTTGTGAAAAACTATGCCAATTTTAAAGCAAAAAGAACCAACCATCAGCAGAACACTGCCAAAGCAACATTCTACTGACAAATTGGTTCATTCCAATTTTTATATTTAATTAAATTTGATTAATCAAGCAAGGAAGCCTTGCCAGTATAATCAAGATATTCCTGAATAACAGCCTTTTCAATGCGGTGCAGGGTTTCAGGATCCTTGCCGCCAACCTTCTTGCCCTCGATTTCAACAGCATGCTGACACATTTTGGAGGATGCAGTTACGATAACCTCATCTGCATTATACATTTCCTCTACTGTAAAGGCACGCTCCATAACAGTTATGCCCAGTCTGCGGCAAGCCTCCGTCATATGAGTCTTGGCAATACCACGCAGTATAAACTGATCATCTGGATGAGTAATCAGCATACCATCCTTCAAAATCTGAATATTGCTGTGACAGCACTCTGTTACATAACCATCACGATGCAGCACGCACTCATCCATGCCCATCTGAGTTGCTAGCTCCGTACCCATAACTGCTGGCAAGAGGTTCAAGGTCTTAGCATTGCCATGCTGGAAGCGAGTATCAGGACGCACAATCAGCTTGAGGCCCTTCTTTGGATCGCCAGCCTTAGCCTTTTTTATCCAAACCCACAGCTTACCAACCATATCCTTGCCATACGCATGGTCACGAGCAGCTACGCCACGAGTTACCTGCCAGTAAACAAAATGAGTTTCGCCCTCAACCTGCTTTAAAAGCTCCTTCAAAAGCTCACCCAACTCCGCCTTCTCCATGGGAACCTTGATATCAAAATAGTTTGCGCTGGTATAGAAGCGATCCAAATGATCCTCCAAGAGATATGGCACATGATTGCCGCCAATAGTAGCCTCGTACACACCATCACCAAAAAAATGGGAACGGTCATTGAAAGGAATCATAACCTCATCAGGAGTACCAACTTTGCCATCATAATAAGCTAATTCTTTAAACATATAATCACCTCATAAGCAAAATTCTAAGGCATTCTGTTTTTCACAGTTATTACTATAACATATCTAAAGAGTTTTGACTACATTTTTTCCCTATGTTTTCATTGTATACATGCTATCTGATTTTTGCATATTTTATACCTGATTTTATGTATAAAAAAGTAGCTGCCAACAACAAATGATATGTACCCCCAATACTGGTTGTCCAGTATTGGGGGTACACATTAGAGCTGGGCAGTTATTTTTGTGCAAAAAAAGAGCCACCCTTAAGGATGGCTCGAAATTACATATACAAATTTACTATTATTTTGCTCCCAGCATAGCCAGCATAGTACCAGCTGCGACAGCTGTACCGATAACACCTGCCACATTAGGGCCCATTGCATGCATCAGCAGGAAGTTAGAAGGATTTGCCTTCTGACCTACAATCTGAGATACACGAGCAGCCATAGGAACGGCAGATACTCCAGCGGAACCAATCAAAGGATTAATCTTCCAGCCAGAGAGACGGCACATAACCTTACCCAGCAAAACACCAGCAGCAGTACCAGCAGCGAAAGCTACCAGACCAAGGCCAATAATCTCCAAGGTCTGAATGGTCAGGAAGTGCTCAGCACTCATAGTCATACCAGTACCAGTTGCCAGGAAGATAGTAACAATATTACACAGGGCATTCTGAGAGGTATCAGACAAGCGCTCAGTTACGCCGGATTCACGGAACAGATTACCCAGCATCAGCATGCTGATCAGAGCAGCTACAGGCGGTAACAATAAGGAAATCAAGATTGCGGCCGCGATTGGGAAAACTACCTTCTCAAAATGAGTAACCTTGCGGAGCTGATCCATCTTGATCTCTCGCTCCTTCTGGCTAGTACAGAGCTTCATAATAGGTGGCTGAATCAATGGTACCAAGGACATATAAGAATATGCCGCTACAGCAATAGCCCCCAAAAGGTTTGGAGCCATCTTGGATGCCATGTAGATAGCAGTAGGGCCATCAGCACCGCCGATGATACCGATTGCAGATGCCTCCTGAGCAGTAAAGCCCAAGCACATAGCACCAGCCAAGGCAACAAATACACCGAACTGAGCAGCTGCGCCCATGAACAGGGTATTTGGATTAGCCAAAAGCGGGCCAAAGTCAGTCATAGCACCTACACCAAGGAAAATCAATGGTGGGAAAATCTCGTACTTAATACCATAATTGATTACCTGCATAACACCAGGCTCCTCCAGGAAGCCGGTAGCAGGGAAGTTAGCCATAATACAACCAAATGCAATAGGAGCCAGAAGCAGTGGCTCGTACTCCTTGCCAATAGCCATGTACAGCAGAACAATACCTACAATGATCATTGCCAGATTACCTAAGGTAAAGGAAGCAAAGCCACTGTCCAGCCATACGGACTGCAAGGAAATCGCAAACGCATCAAAAATTTCCATTAATTAATGCACCCCTTGTGTCAAAGATTATTAAAATTTTCTCAGGGCAATCACCTTGGCAGAATCAGTCCAATTCTGGCGTGCCGCTGGACGAATTGCCTTGATACGGGAAAAACCAATTCCCATTGTGGCCAATGCCCCTGCGATTACTGCTACTGTGTCCTTGTTTACACCATTTGTTACTGCCATAATAATTGCCTCCTCATTCGTCTAAAAAATAAACATTACTTGTTATTTCTCAAACCATTAATACGAGCTGCCCCAGTCCAGCTGTTTCTTGCTGCAGGACGAATAGCTCTGATTTGAGAAAAACCAATACCATAGGCTGCCAATGCACCAGCAATAGCCGCCACAGTCTCTCCACTTACACCTGCTGCCACCACTGGAGCTGGCGCTGCTGCCTTTGCAGGAGCCGCCTTCCTTGGTGCTGCCTTTGGTGCAGCTGCTGGAGCCTTCTTTTCCTTGGTTGGATCTATAAAATGAATCAACCGGATAAAAAGGTTCAGGAGAGCCAATACCGCAAATACAATTGTCATATTGATTAACATTATGACAGCTGGATTTGTCATCTCATTTTCCATATAGACACCGCCTTAACTTATAGTAAAAAACATCCGCTGTTATTAGCATCTCCCTTGTTCCACGCCGATGCTCCACAGCTTTCTAACAATACCTCTGTATATTATAACAGAAAATTAACACATATAAAAGTAGGATATAAGAATAATTTTCATAACTTTTTTCTATAATGTCTGGAAATTATACTATTTTTTTAATAAAAGCTGCCAGTTTCTTGACATACAAGCTGCGGAAAGCTTCATACTCCCCTAAGCCCTTGGTTGAATAGCGAACTTCCAAACCGACCTGACTGAGGCGGTTTTTCCAGGAATCCTCCTGCTCCCCTGCTAAATCATAGGTAGCGTGGTTGCCGCCAGCCAGAAGCAAAGGCCGCAGATATACTTTTTGACAGCCTTTGGCCAACAATCTATCAATTACATCCTGCTGGTTGGGATAATCCTCTGGCTCTACCACGCCAATATGGACAGGCCATTTCTGCTGGTCCGCAAAGCTCTGCAGATACTCATATATTGGATTGTGGTAATGTGGAGAACCGTGGCCCATCAACACCAGCTCTTCTCCATCTGTCAAATCCTCCAGCTGGAAAAAAGCCCGAATATCCTCTGCTATAGAAGTAAAATCCTCTGGAGAAGCTGCGGTCAGCACTGGTTCCATAAAGCCCAGCTGCTGAAATGCTCCCTCGTACTCCTTAAGGACAGGCATTATTTTCTTTTGCCATTCCTCTCCCGGAGTCAAATGGGTAGGCATTACTGCTACCCTTTTATAGTCCTGAGCCTTTAAATCCTCCAACACACCTGCCAAATTAGGATAAATATATCCCTCCTTGGCCATTTTGCGACGGAGAAAATCACTGGTCCAGGCCTCATAAATATCGTAGTCCTCGCCAAAGCTGCGGCTCAAATCCTCCAGCAAGCTATCAATGCAGCACTTTTTTACCTGGGCATCGCCTACACCAAAACCTACAACCACAATTGCCTGCTTCATTATTTGCCACCCTGCTCGATTACTACTACATTGGCGATTTTCTGACAGATAACCTCCAGCTGAGCCTGATCTGGCCCCTCAGCCATAACGCGAATTAATGGCTCTGTACCGGAAGGACGAACCAGAATACGTCCATCTGCACCCAGCTCTTCCTCCCCAGCCTTAATAGCAGCTGCAATATTCGGATTCTGCTCCCAGCCCTCCTTGGACTTTACCACAACATTAACCAAAAGCTGTGGATAGCTAGTCATCAGCTCGTTCAGCTCAGAGGCCTTTTTACCGCTTCTCTTAATGGAGCTAAGAGTCTGCAAAGCTGTAACAGGGCCATCACCAGTGGTGCTGAAATCAGAGAAGATAATATGTCCAGACTGCTCACCGCCCAAATTGTAGCCATTGGCCAGCATATTTTCCAGTACATATCTGTCTCCTACCTTGGTAATCTCAGCCCGACCATTTAGTGCCTTCACAGCCTTATGGAAACCAATATTAGCCATAACAGTGGTAACAACAGTATTGTTCTTCAAGGTGCCATTAGCAATCATTTCCTTGGCACACATTACCAGCATATGATCTCCGTCAATTACATTACCCTTTTCATCTACACAGAGGCAACGGTCAGCATCCCCATCATGAGCAATACCAAAATCTGCACCCAGCTCTACTACCTTCTTCTGGAGAACCTCCAAATGAGTGGAACCACAGTTATCGTTAATATTTATACCATTTGGCTTGTCATTAATAACAGTAACATCTGCTCCCAAGGATTTCAAAATGGTAGGCATAGCCTCATAGGCTGCACCATTAGCGCAGTCCAGCACAATCTTCATGCCCTCAAAGCGTTCCTTAGTAGTGGAGAGAACGAATTCAATGTACTCCTCCAGCATATCATGACGATATTCCACCGTCCCCATCTGGGCACCAGAGGCACGATAGAGATTATCATCATGCTGAATAGCCCCCACAATGTTCTCCAGCTCATCCTCTACTGCATCTGGCAGCTTGTAGCCGTTGCCACCAAAGAATTTGATACCGTTATCATGGAATGGATTGTGAGAAGCAGAAATAACAATACCTGCTTGAGCCTTATGCTTCTTGGTGAGAAAAGCAATAGCCGGTGTAGGAATAATACCTGCAGATATGGCCTTGCCTCCAGCAGAGCAAATACCTGCCATCAGGGCAGATTCAAACATCTGGCCAGAAATACGGGTATCCCTGCCAATCAGGATTACCGGCTGCTCATCACCACAGGACTCACCAAAATACAAGGTTGCCGCCCGGCCCATACGATAAGCAAGCTCCGGTGTAAGCTCCAAATTGGCCTCGCCACGAACGCCATCAGTTCCAAACAATCTTGACATAAATTCAAAACCTCCCAAAACCCAAATCTAAAAATAAACCTTCCAGTTTTATTTACATTAACCTATATATTATGCCCTTTTTTCCGCAAAAATGCAAGGGCGCTGTTCATTCCATCTAGAGCTGCACTCATAATACCTCCGGCATAGCCTGCTCCCTCACCCATAGGGTAAAGTCCTGGAGTGCTAAGGGACTGATAGCTTCCTTTATCTCTGATAATACGGCAAGGAGCTGAGGAACGGGTTTCTACACCAGTCATTACCGCCCCCTTATCTGCAAATCCCTTTATCTTTCTTTCCCAGAAAGGCAGAGCTGCCTCCATCATCTGAGTAACAAAGCCGGGGAGACATTGGTGCAAATCCACCGCCTTTACCCCAGGCTGATAGCTAGGCTTAATCAGGAAATCTCTTGAACCACTTTGGCCCGTCAAAAAATCTCCCACCGTCTGAACAGGGGCATAATAATTTTTGCCTGCTAACTCATAAGCCAGCTTTTCCCACTGCCGCTGGAATTGAATCCCCCCCAGCACATGGTCCGCAAAATCCCCTGTATTTACCGTAACCAAAATGGCTGCATTAGCTACACCGCTATCCCGGTGGTAATTACTCATACCATTAGTTACTACGCCACCATTCTCCGAGGCAGCAGCCACCACCTGACCACCGGGACACATACAGAAGGAATAAGCTCCTCTACCGGTACTGCGGTCATTATAGGTAAGAGCATAATCAGCCACAGGCAGCAGAGGATTTCCTGCATCCTCCCCATATTGGGCCCTGTCAATCCATTCCTGGGGATGCTCGATACGCACCCCAATGGCAAAGGCCTTAGCCTCCATAGCTACACCCTTTTCCCACAGCATTTCATAGGTATCTCTAGCAGAATGGCCAATACCCATAAAAACAGCGCTGGCAGGAATGCTATCCTGATTATTTACCTCTACAGCCTGAATTTCTCCAGCAGCTCCCGTCCTTACACCGGTTACTCTGGATTCAAAGCGGATTTCGCCTCCTAGACGGATAATCTCCAAGCGGATATTTTTTACCACCTGACGCAAAAGATCTGTGCCAATATGAGGCTTATGAAGATATTTTATCTCTGGAGGAGCACCAGCTATAACAAAATCCTCCAGCACCTGGCTCATAAGAGGATCATTTACTCTAGTGGTTAGCTTGCCATCGGAAAAGGTGCCTGCACCTCCCTCCCCAAATTGCACATTAGAAACTTCGTCAAAGGCTCCCCCCTGCCAAAATTTCTCTATATCTCTATGTCTGCTATCTACATCTCTGCCCCGCTCCAACACCAGAGGCCTGTAGCCATGACGAGCCAAAGTAAGCGCCGCAAACATACCTGCTGGGCCAAAGCCTACTACCACAGGGGGCTTTTCCTCTCCTGCCAATGGTGGTACTATCAGCTTTTCCTGTATTTGAGCCTTGGCAGGCTGAATGTTCTTATCCTTTTTGAACCTGGCCAAAACCTTCTTTTCATTGCCCTCTAAGGCCACATCCAGCATATACACAAAGCGGATAGGGGCACCATGAAATCTTCTGGCATCAATAGCCTTACGCACAATTAGCACCTCACGAATATCCTGAGGTGCTAAATTCAAACGCTTGGCAGCCAATTCCTGCAAAGAACTCTTATCGTTAAAAACAACGTTGAAATTCAATATACGAATCACTGTCAATCTCCTATATTCTATTTACTCTTTATCACAATATGCAAGGTTACCTTTTTGACGGTGGAAGCGATTCCCTCTGGCAGGGACAGCTCCACCTCCTTATCCAAGGAGGAGGTTACACCATGCAGAGATACTGGGACGGTGTCAACATTTTTTATATCCGCCAGGGTTTTGTTGGCACCAGCCAGCTCTACCTGATTAGGCTGTACTGTAACCTCTCCCAGTACATAGCCCTCTGGCAGAATACCGCTAACCGCTGGCTTTACCGACACTATCTTTTTACCTTCTCCCGGCACCAGCTGCACTGTAACATCCAGCTCTCCAGGCAATACTGCCAGATTGTTTACAGTCTCTCCATCGGCTGTTACTGCTGTCAGTTTTACCCGCATGGTAAAGTCAGAATTGTTGTCCGCCAGCTTGATTTTACCAGAAGCCTTGACTACGGAATCCACCAAATGCCTTGGGCCATAGACATTAACATATTGCTGGGCTGGCTTTATATCTCCCAGCTCCATGCCCTGAGCTGCCTTGCCGTTAACCACAATATCCACTGGCACACCATGGGCAATCAAAGCTTCCATAGTTACATGAACGGTATCATCAGACATACCCAGCAGCTCGAAGCCCTGAGGAATTACTGTCCTGATTTTTTCATCATATTCACCCTCAGTATCTCCTGACAGGTCAATAACGGCTTTGAAATCTGATTCATGGGCTGCTGCCATCAGGGATCTAGGTGCCCTTACCTTTAAGGTAACCTCCCTGACACCCATATTTACATCATAGCCCTCTGGAGCATTAACGATTTCCACCGGCACCGTATAACGGCCATTAACCGATGGATTTTCCTCATTCATAACATAGCCCCACATAATAATAGAAGCTATTAAGGCCAATATTTTTACTGGAAGGTTTTTCCGAAATAAGTTCTGCAAATTTATCATCACTTGTTTTTCCTCCAGGAATCAATAGCATTGCGAATATCCTGTACCTTGATAGCAGTATCTACCTTGGTAAACAAAGGACGCAGCCTGCTCCTTAGCTGATCAGGAGTTAGTCGCCTGCTAATACGGCCATTTTCGGCAATGGACACAATACCTGTTTCCTCGCTGACCACAACCACCACAGCATCACATTGCTCTGACAAGCCAAGAGCAGCTCTATGACGAGTACCCAGCTCTGTGCTAAGGCCTCTATTCTCCGTCAGAGGCAGTAGACAGCCTGCGGCTATCATGCGGTTGCCTCGTATAACCGCTGCTCCATCATGCAATGGAGTATTGGGAATAAAGACATTCATCATGAAAGGAGCTGTAACCAGTCCATCTATTCTAATGCCGGTATCAATAATTTCATTGATGCCAATATCCCGCTCCAAAACCAGCAGGGCGCCGATTTTCTTGGCAGCCATACTAAATACAGCCTTGTCAATCTCATTAACCAGACTGTCAGCCTCCTCTGCGTTCAAATGAACAGCAGACCCCAGGAACCTGCCCTGACCTATACGCTCCAAGGCTCTACGCAATTCTGGCTGAAAAACAATAGGCAAAGCCATAAACAAGAGATATATGCTTTTGGAGAGAAGCCAATAAATAGCATGAAGCTCCAGAATATATGCCGCCAGTGCAACACCCATCATAACAAAAAGTCCCTTGGCCAAGGTAATGGCTCTGGTATCCTTCAGCATTTCATAGGATTTGTACAAAATAACAGCAACCAGCAGAATATCCACTATATCTCGAATGCCTACAGTAGATAAAAGGCCATGATATTGCAACGGTACAGACAGATCAAATGGCATATACATACTCCCCAACATAAACTACACATTATTCCTAATAATACTTTACTCTATTTCACCAAAAATCTCTACATTTTCCGCAAAAATTCTTCTATATTATTTTATTCGCTAAAAAAATGTTAAATCCTGCATGAACACAAAAAATATAGAGCTTTTTTGTGAATTTTCCATGAAAAAAGAGGCTGAAGAGCCAAAAATCTCTCCAACCTCTCTATTCGTTACCTTAAATTATTAATATTATTAATACTGGCCAGCTACATCAATAAAGCCATAAACATCCTCAGCCTTGCCAGTGTGCAGATCATCAATGTAATCATACAGCTTCTGAGCAAATTCACCAATCTTGCCACCGCTGATAACACGATCCTGGCCCTTGTAGCCCAATACGCTAACAGGAGAAATAACAGCTGCTGTACCGGAGCCAAATACCTCCTCCAGCTTACCGTTCTCATAATCCTCAATCAGCTCGTCAATGGAAATACGGCGTTCCTCAGTAGGAATACCCCATTCCTTGCAAACCTGAAGAACAGTACGGCGGGTAATACCATCCAAAATAGTGCCATCCAGCTCTGGAGTAACAACCTTGCCATCAATCTTGAAGAGGATGTTCATAGAACCAACCTCACCAATGTACTTGTGCTCAATACCATCAGTCCACAGAGTCTGATCATATCCCTTTTCATGAGCAATCAAGCCACCGTGGAGAGAAGCTGCATAGTTAGCAGGAGTCTTGGCTGCGCCTAAGCCGCCCTTTGGTGCTCTTACATAGGTATCCTCCACCATAATCTTTACCGGAGCAAAGCCGTTGGCATAGTACGCACCAACTGGGGAAAGGATAATCATCATCTTATAATACTGACCTACACTTACTCCCAGATATGGATCTGTGGAGAAAATAAATGGACGAATGTACAGACTCTGACCAGGTCCATCAGGAATCCAATCCTTCTCCAGATCAATCAGCTTCATCAAAGCATCATAAACCAGCTTTTCATCAACCTCTGGAATATCCAAAATCTTGGCAGAACGATTCAGGCGAGCAATATGATCCTTGGCACGGAATACAACAGCCTTGCCTCCTTCATAGCGATATGCCTTGCAGCCCTCAAAAATAGCCTGGCCATAATGAAGGGTAGCATTGGCAGGGCTCAGTGGAACATCCTGATAAGGAACGATTCTAGCATCATGCCAGCCCTCCTCAGGGTTGTAGTCCATCTCAAACATATAATCAGTAAATACACGGCCGAAACCTACCTTGCTAACATCTGCAGGTTTTTCCTTCAGGGTATCTGCCTGTACAAATCGAATATCTGCCATAAAAATACATCTCCTAACAAATTACATTTTTTGTTGTAACATTGTAACATTACTGTGTAACGGTTTTATTGTATGCTTTTTGAGAAAATAAATCAAGAGAAAAAAGAATTTTCTATTTTGTCAATTCCTTAGCCACCTCTGGCAGCTTGTCAATAATATCATGGGCCAGCAAGCAATTGCCCAGAGTGCCATAGGCTAAATCCCCTGCCCGGCCATGAATGTAGACACCAGCCAAGGGTGACTTTTCCTGTACAGTCTGGCGATACAAGCCGGCAATGGTACCAGCCAGTACATCACCGCAGCCTGCGGTAGCCATACCTGGATTGCCTGTATTGGCCACATAGGCCATACCATCAGGATAAACCACAATTGTGGTTTCGCTTTTTATAACCATAATGGCCTTATATTCCTTGGCCGCATCCCGAGCCAGCTCCAAAAGCTCCTCTTTCAGCTCCGGTACTGTGATTCCCAGCAGGGTAGCCATTTCCCCCATATGAGGAGTAAGCACTGGCGGATAGCTGCAGTCACCCAGCAAATCCCCCTGCTCCCTAAAGGCATAAATACCATCAGCATCCAGCACCACTGGCTTTTTTACCTTGATAACCAAGGCCCGTACCAGTTCTCCTGTAGTAGCCTGCCGCCCCAAACCTGGGCCAATTAACAGCAAATCATAATCAGCAGATTTCTGCAAAAGCTCTGCCAGATTATCCAAAGTCAGATAGCCACAGCCCTTGTCCTCCAAAGGCAAGGTCATAACCTCTGTTAGCTTTACCTCTAGTATATCGTTAAGGCTGGCTGGACAGGCCAGCGTTACAATCCCTGCCCCCATGCGAAGAGCTGCCAAGGAAGCTAGGGAGGCCGCTCCTGTCATACCTCTGGAGCCTGCTACCACCAGAATCCTGCCGCAGCTTCCCTTGTGACAGTCTGTTGCCCTAGGCACCAGCCACTGCTTTACATCCTGCTCCTGCAACAGCTCCTGCTGAATATGGCTGTCATTTAGCAATTTGCTAGGAATACCTATGCCGTCTGTCAACAAATGTCCACAATGAACAGAACCAGGAGCAAATAGCATCCCCCATTTAGGCTCTCCCAGAGTAAGGGTAGCATCAGCTTGAATGGCTACAGAATCTACCTGACCATTTTCTGCATTAACCCCGCTAGGCACATCAATGGACAGGATTGGCACACCAGCATTATTAACAATATTAATCAGCTTGGCGGAGCTTTCCCGCAGCTGACCGTGAAAGCCAGTCCCCAACAGGCCATCTAATACTCCATCAGCTGTTTTCAGCACAGCCATAAGCTTGTCCCAATCTCGCTGTTCCTGCAGCTGGAAAACCTGAATCCCCATATTGCAAATCACATTGAAATTCACAGCTGCGGACTTACTCATTCTATCCTGACTACCTAGAACAAAAACCTTGGGCCGTCCCCCGCCATTGGCAATATGTCTGGCTGCTGCAAAGGCATCGCCACCGTTATTGCCAACTCCTGCTATAATGCAGATGCGCTTATTGGCTACCCCCTGCAAAAGGGAACTAAGAGCGCTATATATTTCTCTAGCCGCATTCTCCATAAGCACAATTTCTGGTATGCCTATTTCCTCAATGGCCCTCTTGTCAATCTGCCTCATTTCAGCTACTGTGGTCAGCTTCATGATTTTTCCTCCCCTTTACCCTGCTCCTGGCCCTCCATAACACATTGAGCTGTGGCATAGGCCATAGAATGACTAATACTAATATGACATTTTATCATGCCCTTTTCTTTGGCTATTTCCCCGAATTTTCCAGTTAGTCTGACCTGGGGACAACCTAGCTGGTCATTAAGGATTTCCAGCTCTGTAAGACTGCCCTCCCGCAACCCTGTGCCCAAGGCCTTCATAATGGCTTCCTTAACCGCAAATCGTCCCGCAAAGGAGGCAGCCATGCCAGCCTTGCGGCTACGGCAGTATTCAGCCTCGGCAGGAGTAAATACCCGCTTCACAAAAGCCTCTCCCTTAATGGCCTTGGCCACTCTGTCTATTTCCACTATATCTGTTCCTATACCTATAATCATATCCTCACCTACCAAAAAGAGCCTAGGCAATGCCCAGGCTCTAACTGCTGCAGCAGTCCTTATAGCTTATTTAGTTACGAGCCACCTGATATTCAGATTTGTCCACATGCACAGATCTTTCAATCAATACCTCAACACGGCGATTCTGTGCCCTGCCCTCTGGAGTGGAATTATCTGCAATAGGCTTATACTCGCTTCTGCCCATAGCACTGAATCTGGCTGGATTCATTCTGCCATCCTGAGCAATGATATACTTCATAAAATTAATAGCTCTGGCTGAGCTTAGCTCCCAGTTAGAAGGATAACCGGGACTGTGAATAGGCACATTATCTGTATGGCCTGTTACCAGAATTCTCTGAGGAATTGGGGCCACCAAGGCGGCAATTGCAGGGCCGATTTTCTGTACACCGGCAGTCAACTCTGCTGATCCAGATGGAAACAGAGCTTTCTCCTCAATACGTATCATCAAGCCATCCTCTGTCATCTGGGTGGAAATTTCATCCTGCAAATTATTCTGCTCAATATAGGCATCCATCTGTCTCTTAACAGCCTCCATCTGGCTGTTTTCCGCCAAATATGCTTCCATACCTCCATCCTCAGCAGAGGTCAAATCCCGGGAGCTGTTCATAGCTGGGCCTGCTCCCTGAAAAAAGGACGGTCCGCCCATATTAAAGGCTGAGCTAAAGGCCTGAGCCATCTGAGAAAGCTTAGTTTCATCAGTCTGAGAAATAGCAAATAGACAAATAAACAATGCCAAGAGCAAGGTCATCAAATCAGAATAAGGCAACAGCCATGCCTCACTAGCTTCCTCCTCATGGGGAGCCGGTCTTTTCTTTCTTGCCATAGCTTATTCCTCCTTCAGGGTTTCTCGTACAGACTGAGGAATAAATACCATCAGCTTCGCCTCAATAGCAGAAGGAGAATCACCAGCCTGCAGGGAAAGAATACCCTCAATAATCATACGCTTCTGGCCAATTTCCTGCTCGGAGAGAATCTTCAGCTTGTTACACAGAGGCAACCACAATACATAGCCTGTGAAAATACCCAGAATGGTAGCAACGAAAGCTGCGGCAATGGAATGTCCCAGCTTCTCAATATCATTCAGATTACCCAGAGCAGCAATCAGACCTACTACGGCACCAAGTACACCCAGAGTTGGGGCGTAGGTACCTGCCTGAGAAAACATAGAACGGTTCTCTGCATGGCGGGCCTGCATAATGGCCAGCTCTGCATCCAATACATCACTAACAAATTCCTGCTCCAAACCATCAACTACCATGCTAAGGCCGTTGCGGAAGAATGGGTCGTCAATCTCCTGAATCCTGCTCTCCAGAGCCAGCAGACCTTCACGACGAGCCAGCTGGGAAAGTTCCACAAAAGTTTGGCGCAATTCCACAGGTGACTGGAGGTTATTCTTGAAAAAGGTCTTTTTAAATAATGTAGGAAAGTTCTTCAGCTGATCCATACGGAAGCCGATAAACAAACAAGAAAAGGTACCGCCTATGATAATCAAAAAAGCCGCCGGATTATTCATAGCTGACAAAGGTGCACCCTTCAAAATCATACCTACAAAGATGGATACCAAGCCTAATACCAGGCCAATGACTGTAGCTAATTCCAAAATAAATCCCCCTATTCTATGTTTTTTGCCCTTACACCACAAGGCAAAATTCTGGTACTACATAATTAACTTCATTATACAAAATTTCCCCGTGAAAAACAAACACTTCCTTATTTTTCTCTGCTAATAGGTTGATTTTCAGACTATTGTACTAAATATAAATTTTTCCTTAATTATATGTATACTATTCTCATCCCTAGGATGCAATTAATTTTGCCTAACCAAAGCAGTATGTAAATAATTTTTCTTTATAATATCATAAAAAATCTTAACTATTCCTCCTGCATATGATATAATAATAGCTAAATAATTCGAATTTATTATAATGTGTTTTTGCATTGGAGTGATACAATCTATGGAGTTACGGCAATTAGAATATTTTCAGATGGCTAGCCGTCTGAAAAACATTACCCGAGCTGCCGAGCGCCTCAATGTTTCCCAGCCTAATATTACAGTTGCTATCAAGAAACTAGAATCTGAATTGGGAATCAAGCTTTTTGACCGCAGTCAGAAGCAGCTATCCCTTACTCCGGAGGGACATATTTTTCTTAATCGCATAGAGCTGGCTCTACGCAGTATTAACGATGCTGTTCTTGAGGTTAATGATTACAAGCAGCTGCAGAAGGGAACTATCAAAATCGGTATTCCTTCCATGATTGGTGCCTATCTGTTCCCGAAGATTTTCTCCAGCTTCCAGCATCTTTACCCTCATTTGGATATTTACCTTTATGAGGAGGGCTCTATGGCCATTCGTGAAAAGCTGGAACGGGACGAGCTGGATTTTGGTATCGTCATTATTTCTGATGCCTCTGCCAGCCTGCAGCTTTTGCCTATGTCTAGGAATCAGATTATGGCCTGTATTCCTGAGAAGCATCCTTTGGCAGCCCACCAGTCCATTTCCATTAATGACATTGCCAACGCGGATTTGATTATGCTGAAAGAGGGCTCCTTCCTGCGTCAACTGGTGTTGAGCAAAATAAAAAGAGCCAATATTGCACCGGAAATCGTGTTGGAATCCAACCAGATTGAAACCGTCAAAGGACTGATTGCTTCCAATGTGGGTATTGCCTTCCTTTTAGACTTTATTGCTAAGGGGGCTCCTGGCATCAAGGCTGTACCTTTTGATGAGCCTCTTTATGTTGATTTGGGTCTGGCCTGGAAGAAGGACAGATATATCAGCAATGCAGCTCAGTCCTTTATTGATTTCTGTCGTACTACTATGCAGAATGGCTAAAACTTTTGTGGAAATTCTTTACAAAAGTTCCTCATTCTGCTACACTACAAACTGAAAAAAGTAATTTTCGACACCAACGCAGGTGACAGAGAAGATAGGATGATATACTACATTCCCTAGCTCTGTGTCACCTGTTTTTATTTACCTGCTATAAGGAGGAGAATTTATGGCAAATATAAATGACAACTATCTCAAGCTGGCTGGCAGCTATCTTTTTCGGGAAACCGCCCATCGTAGAGCTGCTTTTATAGAGGCCCATCCAGAGGCTGATGTGATTTCTTTGGGCATTGGTGATGTTACCCTGCCTTTGCCCCAGGCTTGCATTCAGGCTATGCACAAGGCTGTTGACGAAATGGCATCCCCAGATACCTTCCGTGGCTACGGCCCAGAGCAGGGTTATAGCTTCCTTGTAGACAAAATCATTGAGCACAATTACAAGAATCTAGGCATTGCTGCAGATGAGATTTTTGTTTCTGATGGCGCAAAAAGTGACTGTGGCAATATACAGGAAATTTTCAGCGTGAACAATACCATTGCCATTACAGATCCTGTTTATCCTGTATATCTGGATACCAATGTTATGGCGGGCCGCACTGGCACCCTTCAGCCAGACGGCCGCTATGAGGGCGTTACCTATCTGCCTTGCAATGCAGAGAATAATTTTTGCCCTGAGCTGCCAAAGAAGCGGGTTGACCTCATTTATCTTTGCTGCCCTAACAATCCTACAGGTACTACCCTCACTAGAGAACAGCTGAAGAAATGGGTGGACTATGCTCTGGAAAACGACTCCATCATTCTCTTTGATGCTGCCTACAATGCATATATTACTGAGGATGATGTGCCTCGCAGTATTTTTGAGATTTCTGGAGCCAAGGATTGCTCTATTGAATTCCGCTCCTTCTCCAAAACCGCTGGCTTTACTGGTACTCGCTGTGGCTATATAGTCCTGCCTAAGACTGTAACCGGCAAAACTGCTGAGGGCAAACGACAGGCTCTAAATCCTCTGTGGAACCGCCGCCATACTACCAAATTCAATGGTACAGCCTATATTGTTCAGCGTGGTGCTGAGGCTGTCTTTAGCCCAGAGGGCCAGCAGCAGGTCAAGGAAATGATTGGCTACTATATGGAGAATGCCCGCATTATTCGAGAGGGCCTACAGGCTATTGGTGTCAAGGCCTTTGGCGGCGTTAATGCACCATATATCTGGCTCCAGACTCCGGATAATATGCCTTCCTGGGATTTCTTTGACAAGCTCCTTAATGATGTACATATTGTCGGTACTCCTGGCGCTGGCTTCGGCCCATGTGGCGAGGGATATTTCCGCCTTACATCCTTTGGCAATCGTGAAAAAACCATTGAGGCTGTGGAGAGAATCCGCAACAATCTGAAGTTCTAAAGTCTTGACAGTCTAATATAGGAATAGATACAATAATAGAGGCTGCTGCATTAGCTATAAATGCCGCGGCCTCTGTTTGTGTGTAAGGAGGATTTCTTCTATGGTTACATTGGATTTACAAAATCTGCTGGTTTGCAGGAATATATTAAAAGACAAATTAATACAGGAGCTGGATGCAGCCGTATCTTCCCCAGAGGATTTGGCCCTGGCTCATCGCTTTGCGGGGCATCTTTTAGAAAAAGCTGAAGATGAGGGTTGGAGTGGCAATCTTATTAGGGCCCTTTTTCTGAATCTTCTTAGTCAGGAAGGCTGTCTGGCTGCCAAAATGGCAGAGGCCTCTCAGGGTCAGATTGGTGCCAGCCTGCATCAGGCCTTTATCCATGATATGAAAAAGCTGCTGCCTGCCTTAACAGAAAGAGCCAGTGAGATTGTCAATGTAAATCTGCTGGATGATTATATGCCATCCCTGCCTCACAAGCTGGAGGCTACAGCATATTTGGAGAAAAAACTGGAAGGCAAAAATACCCCAGAGGAAATCACTCAGGTATTTGTCAATTATTATACTAAATACGGCTATGGAGAAATTGCCTCCTACCCTGCTTTTTGCTGGAACTCCAAGAAGCAGAAGCTGCAGGGCATCCGCCATTTCGAGGCTATGGATTTTGCTGATTTAATAGGCTATGATTTCCAGAAGGAACAGCTTATTAACAATACCCTAGCCTTTATCAATCACCGTCCTGCCAACAATGTACTGCTGGTGGGTGCCAGAGGCACAGGCAAATCCTCTGGAGTTAAAGCTCTGGCTAAGGCCTATTACAGTGATGGTCTGCGGCTGATTCAGATGCAGAAATCACAGCTTAGCGATTTGCCAGGCATTATGGCCAACCTGCGGCAATTTGCCAGCAAGAGATTTATTATCTTCTTTGATGATCTTTCCTTTGAGGAATCTGATAGTGATTACAAATATCTGAAATCTGCCATTGAAGGCGGTGTAGAGTCCAAGCCAGAGAATGTGCTTATCTATGCTACCTCCAATCGCCGCCATCTGATTAAGGAAACCTGGCATGATAGAAATAGCGAACAGGATGAAATGTTCCGCAACGACAGTATTAATGAAACCATTTCCCTGTCTGACCGCTTCGGCTTGATTATCAATTATATTGAGCCAAATCAGCAGGAATATCTGGCTATCATTGATCACTTCCTGCGGCAGGAGGGCATTGAAATGGAGCCAGAGGAATTGCGCATTGAGGGCAATCGCTGGTATATGAACCATTCTGGCCGTTCCGGACGTACTGCCCGTCAGTTTGTTACCCATTATATTGGCCAGATGAAGCATCAGGATAAATAAAAGTATTTACATTCCATATTTTGGCAAAGAAAAAGCTGTCCACTGTATCTGCCTCTCAGAGTTAAATTTCGGTCTAACTCTGAAAAGCTGGTACACTATGGACAGCTTATTTTTATGCTTGATTTTTCTGAGCTTTTAGCTTAGCCAGATACTCTATATCTGCCTTGCTCAGCTCTGCCTTTTCCAGTAAATCTGGACGATTTCTTAGAGTTATCTCCAAGGATTTTTCCCGGCGCCATTTAGCTATTTTGGCATGATCTCCAGAAAACAAAACCTCCGGCACTGCCAGCCCCTCATATTCCCGTGGTCTGGTATATTGAGGATGTTCCAACAGGCCATTATAGAAGGAATCTGTAGGAGCAGATTCCTCGGAGCCTAGTACCCCAGGTAACATACGGGACACTGCATCTACAATCATCATAGCTGGCAGCTCTCCCCCAGTAAGGACAAAATCACCAATGGATATAATCTCATCCGCCAGATTCTCACTGATTCTGGCATCAAAGCCCTCATAATGACCGCAGATAAAAATCAACTGATCATATTGAGCCAGCTCCCTAGCCTTGGCCTGATTGAATACAGCTCCTTCGGGACTCATTAAAATCACCCTGCGGTTTGCATAATCTGTGGTATCCTTGATGAAGTTCACAGCCTTAAACATAGGCTCAGGCTTTAGCACCATGCCGCTGCCCCCTCCAAAGGGACTGTCATCCACCTGCTTGTGACGGCCTAAAGCAAAATCTCTGGGATTCATGAGATGAATATCCAGAATACCATTGGCCACCGCCCTTTTGGTAATACTATCTCCAAAGGGGCCGGCAAACATGGCTGGAAAGAGAGAGAGAATATCTATCCTCATCAGGCTTCCTCCGGCATATCTACTACCATACGTCCACCTGGCACATCAATTTCCTTGACCACAGCCTTTAGGGCAGGTATCATCAGCTGCTTGGCCTGTCCCTTCCGGGAGGCTACATAAACATCATTACTGCCAGTTTTCAGCACCTCGGTAATATGACCAAGAGAATTTCCCGCCAGGTCAAATACCTCCAAGCCAATAATGTCAAAGGTATAGTATTCTCCATCTTCTAAAGGCATGGCATCAGCTTTGTCCACATAAAGCAATCTGCCTGTCAGCTCGGCAGCTGCTTCCCTATGAGGACACTGCTTCAGCTTCATAATAACAAACTGCTTGTGATACCAGCAATCCTCCACATCCATCAGATCATCCCCAGCATAAACCTGTGTTAAGGTCTGGAAACGCTCAGGAAAATCTGTCAGAGGAATTACCCGCATCTCACCATGAACGCCGTGGGGAGCACCGATTTTGCCAATGACAATATGGTTCTTGTGGGAAACTTTGGCCGCCTTAGCTGCGGATTGCGATGATCTTATCATCTTCCACCACTACTTCCACATTGAACTGATCACGAATATTGTCTCCAACCTTCAGCTCCACAAAACGCTCAGTAGTTCCCTGTACAATCTCTGCACCAGGGCCGAGCTTCTCCAGCTCATCATGACGAGCCTGAGCCTTGGCTACATATTCCTGGCGCTTCTGACGCTCTACGCCAAAATGCTGATGAATCATAGCCATAGTTTCCTGAGCTGGCTCCTGACCATTGGCGCTTTCCTGCTGAATAGCCTTGTTTTCTTCAATATTAATCTGGGAAATCTCCAGCTCTGCCTGCTGCATGCCCTTTTCCAATTCATCCAGCATTTTTGCCTTCAATTTATCGGTCATTTTTGCTTTAATGGTGAGTGGGAATTTTACCAATACCTTATCCATTTTACAAGCCCCCATTTTCTCTAAAAAAATTCTCGTATATATAGAAATTGCGGCAGAAAAATCTGCCGCAGTTTCGGCTGAGGTTATCAGCTAACTATTTCTACATTCACTTTTTTATTCTCACGAGTAGCTGCGGCCTTGACAACAGTACGTAAAGCTTTCGCAATACGTCCTGATTTGCCAATTACCTTGCCCATATCCTCGTCAGCTACATGAAGTTCGAAGAGGACGATACCTTCATCCTGCTTCTCCTTTACTACAACCTGATCAGGATTGTCTACCAGAGACCTCGCGATAATCTCAACGATCTCTTTCATGCTATGCCTCTTTCTTAGTCTTTAGCATGCTTAGCTGCATCAAACTTAGCCATGATGCCCTGCTTGGAGAACAAAGAACGAACTGTATCAGTAGGCTGTGCACCCTTGGACATCCACTCCAGTGCCTTCTCCTCGTCGATGTTAACTACTGCAGGCTCCTTAGTGGAGTCGTAGTTGCCAACTACCTCGATGAAACGGCCATCGCGTGGTGCGCGGGAATCAGCTACAACAATACGATAGAAAGGGCTCTTCTTCGCACCCATACGGTTCAAACGAATCTTTACTGCCATGTGAAAATTCACCTCCTTAGATATGGTATATCTAAACTCTATTTTATAGAAGATATACTTTCTTATATAATCAATGCATAAATGGTAATTTCATGCCGCCGAAAAGGCCGCCTTTTTTGCCATTTTGCATTTTCTTCATGCGTTTTACCATCTTCTGCATTTCGTCAAACTGCTTAAGAAGCTTGTTGACATCCTGCACCCTGGTGCCGCTGCCCTTGGCTATACGCTTGCGGCGGCTGCCATTGATGATCTTGGTTTTGGCTCGCTCCTCTGGAGTCATAGCCAGTATAATGGCTTCAATCTGACGCATTTCCTTGCCATTCAGATCTATATCCTTATCCTTCAGCGCATCCTTGACCTGACTGCCTACACCAGGAATCATGCCCAGAATCTGCTCAAAGGATCCTAGCTTGCGAACCTGCTTCATCTGCTTCAGAAAATCATCCAAAGTGAATTCATCCTTACGCAGCTTCTGCTTAAGCTCCTCCGCTTCCTTAAGGTCAAAGGCATCCTGAGCCTTCTCAATCAGGGAAAGCACATCACCCATGCCCAGAATACGGGAAGCCATGCGATCTGGATAGAATGGCTGCAACGGCTCCAGCTTCTCGCCAACACCGATGAATTTGATTGGACAGCCTGTTACTGCCTTTACGGACAGTGCAGCACCGCCTCTGGAATCGCCATCCATCTTGGTGAGAATCAAGCCTGTCAGCTCCAGATCCTTGTTGAAGCTCTCAGCCACATTGACTGCATCCTGACCAGTCATAGCATCTACAACCAGCAGAATCTCATGAGGCTTAACCTCCTGCTTAATGTCCTTCAGCTCCTGCATCAGCTCCTCATTAATGTGGAGTCGGCCTGCTGTATCAATGATAACAACATCGTTAGCATGAGTAAAGGCATAATTCAAAGAGGATTTTGCAATGGTAACAGCATCGGTTCCTGGCTCCATGGAGAATACCGGAATATCCAGCTGTTTACCTATTACCTGCAGCTGAGTAACAGCCGCTGGTCTATATATATCTGCAGCCACCAGCACTGGACGCTTGCCCTGTTTCTTCAGAGCCAGTCCCAACTTACCAGCAGAGGTGGTTTTACCAGCACCCTGCAGACCTGCCATCATAATAATGGTAGGTGGCTGTGATGACATATTAATCTTACTCTGGGAGCCACCCATTAACTCAGTAAGCTCCTCATTTACTATCTTGATGACAACCTGCGCTGGAGTTAACGCCTCCATTACATCCTGTCCGATAGCTCTTTCGGTTACCCGCTTGACAAAGTCCTTAACTACCTTGAAGTTTACATCTGCCTCTAAAAGAGCCATCCGTACTTCCTTCATAGCAGACTTTACATCGTCCTCTGTCAGCTTGCCATGTCCCCGAAGCTTTTTAAATGTTTCCTGCAGACGATCTGCCAAACCTTCAAAAATCAAATCTATTCCTCCTGGCCAGCTTCTCCGGTATATGGTGCAAGCTTTTGCAATATACCAGCTATCTGCTGTTGGGTTCCCTCTGTCTCCAGAGAAGAAAGCTCATCATAAATTTCTGTCAGTTCATGACGCTGTCTGGCAATTCTCTGAGCCAGCCCTAGCTTTGTTTCATACTCAGCCATGATCTGCTCCGAGCGATGCAGTATATCATATACTGCCTGTCGTGATACCTGTAGGCTCTCTCCTATCTCTGACATGGAGAAATCCTCCAGTAGATGCATCTCCAAGCAACGCTGCTGCTTGTCTGTCAGCAATGGCCCATATATATCATATAGCTGCGCCAGATACAATCTCTGTTCCAGCATATAACCACCTGCTTTCAAGACACACCTTTATCCGACCATAGTTATTATAACTAGCTGTAACTATGTTGTCAAGTATTTTTCCTTGTCAGCACATAATTATTTAGGAATCACTATTTTCTGCAGCTCGTAGAATATACCATTCTTACCATACCTATAGATAAAAGAATGTCGTTTATCCACATTTAGCAGGGTATAAGAAAAGCTGGTTATTACAATAACCAGCTTTTCTTATGATATATCATTTGAGATATTTTGCGCAAATTAGATAGCTCTCTCAACCTTGCCAGAACGCAGGCAACGGGTGCAAACATTAACGCGCTTAACTTCGCCCTCAACATTGGCGCGAACGCGCTGGATGTTTGGCTTCCAAGAACGCTTAGTCTTCAGATGAGAATGGCTGACATTGTTACCGCTCAGCTCGCCCTTACCGCATACTTCACATACACTTGCCATGTAACACACCTCCTTGTAGTATCTATGAGTGTGTACGCTCTTCACACACAATATGAATATTATAACACACGCTCATTATCAATTGCAACAATCCAAATAAAAATTACCCAGTGGACTGATAACATCTATTTACACATTGCGTTAGTCATTATAGCAGAAAAAAATATTCTTGTAAAGTATTTTTACTTTACAGAGTCGGCTAATTTTAAAAGATGCTCTAATTCTGCCTTGGTAAAATTGTATTTTGCCCCGCAGAACTGACAGCAAACCTCTGCCTGACCATCCTCTATCAGAGATAGCATATCGTCTCTATTGAGATTTAGCAGTACATCCTCTAGGCGTTCCTTGGAGCACTGGCATTTGAAGCCCAGCTCTGTTGTAGTAAGGAACTCCATCTGGAAGCCTGTCATAATTTCCTCTATAATTTCCTTGGGGCCTTTGCCCTCAGCAATCATGGTGGTTACTGGACGCAGATTTTTAAGATTTTCTTCCAATTTGGTAATAATCTCCTCGTCTGCATCTGGCATAGGCTGAATCATAAAGCCACCTGCAGCCTTGGCAGTGTAATCAGTATCCACCAAAACACCTAAGCCAATGCTGGAAGGAGTCTGCTCAGAAACATAGAGATAATTGGTTAAATCCTCAGCGATTTCACCGCTAACAATCTCACTGCTGCCCCGCATTGGCTCTCTAAGGCCAGTAAATCTAGTAACAGTTACCAATCCCTGACCTACACCGCCGCCTACATCCAGCTTACCCTGAGCATTCAGAGGCAGCTCCACATGAGGATTGGCCACATATCCCCGAACATAGCCCTCTGGTACAGCATCTGCTGTTATATTGGCCAAGGGGCCATTACCTCTAATGTTTATAGTAATAGCTTCCTTATTTTTCAAATTAGC
>DAVZJH010000012.1:0-34794 GCA_052272885.1 Anaerovibrio sp.
ACAAAAAACAGTTATTCTATATTCTGATGGCATTTTCAATATCAGCATTGTTAAATGATGCATATGGTGCTTATCAATATATTGTTTTGTCTAATAATCGTCCAGCAGCTTTTAATAACACAGCAACATTTTTTGCCAGTCATCTTTTGATGGCAATTCCCATGTTGTATTTGATTTGCAATGTGTATAGGAAAAGCAAGGCGATAAGGTATT
The DNA here is from genome assembly GCA_052272885.1 of Anaerovibrio sp. Lineage (GTDB taxonomy): Bacteria > Bacillota > Negativicutes > Selenomonadales > Selenomonadaceae > Anaerovibrio. The sequence goes on from DAVZJH010000012.1 coordinate 214, forward strand.
ATTCGTTTTTCCTCATGATATTTTCGATGTTAATGTTGATAGCATCTGGCACAAGAGGTGGTTGGATTGCTTTCTTAATAATGATATTGTTTAGTTTGTGCATGGATGCGATTAATAGAAAAAAAATAATAGTGGTTTGCATTGGAATGTTAATAGCGATGACAGGATTCAATATTGCAACTAATGGGTATCTTATGAATAGAATTGCATCTATCAGTCAAATGAAGGATCAGAGCAGTATTGAAAGAGTTCTTATGTGGGAGTCATCAATTAAGATTTTTGAAGATTATACAGTACATGGGATTGGTCAGGATCAGTTCCAATATATGTATAATACGCAATATATTTCCCCTTTGGCTAAACAAAGAGGAGATGAAGATTATCACAAAGGTCATGGGCATCCGCATAATAATTTTTTCAAATATTTATCAGAGGGTGGCTTGATAGGCATTGCGGCATTTGTTATGCTATACGGTTTTTTTGTATATAAATTTTGGATGCTTTGTAGAAAAGAAAAAGCTATGGCAAAGTTATCTTATGGAATGATAGGATTGCTGATAATGATAGGAATACAAGTGGAGGGCTTGACAGATACAAATTTAACACAAGTGCCTATCATGAGAGAATTTTGGTTTTTAATGGGATTACTTTTTGCAGCAGGCAAGATGGAATTGGAAGAAAGGAATCAGCATGAAGTTTAACAAGATATTAATTTGCCAAAATAATATGTTGGGGGATGTGGTTATATCAACTGGTATAGTGAGAGCTATTCGGGAGCAATTCCCTAATAGCAAATTGGCCTTCATGGTTGATCCTGATACAGCTGACTTAGTGGACTTGCCGTTTATTGATGAGGTGATACCATATGATAAGGGAATGCCACTGCTACCAGTAATAAGAAAAATATGGAGATATGATGTGGCCATATTGCTGGATTATAAATATCGCAGTGCTTGGATTCCATTTTTAGCTTGCATACCTGTTAGGGCAGGGTTAGCTCATAAAAGAAATTTGTTCATGACACATGGAGTAGAAAGGCCTGCTGATAGTGAGGAAATGTATTTTACCTACTACATGTCCAAGGTTATTAATAATGCTATTGGTTTAAAATTGACTAAAGATGTTACAAGGCTTTGTGTGGCAGAGCCTACAAGAATAGATTTAGCCTTGGTTGAGGATATTATGAAGCACTCATCCAATAAAGGAATAAATATAGCTATTGCTCCATTTTCGTCCACAAATTTTAAAAATTGGTCTGTAGATAGATATGATGAATTTATGCAGCGTTTGAATGATAAATATAAATGCAACTTTTATATTTTAGGAGGGAAAGGTGACGCTCAGAAAAATATTAAGAATTCCGGGGGGGGTAAAGCTTTGCGATTTAAGAGGCAAACTAAAACTGACAACTACGGCTACCTTGCTTAGAAAAATGGATTATTTTATTGGCAGCTGTAGTGCACCATTGCATATTGCGGCTGCTGTTGGTTGTCCATCATTGGCCTTTTATGGTCCGACTTCCCCAAAAAAATGGGCACCATTGCACAAGTGCAAATATATTTTTCACAAGCATCCATGTAATCCATGCGATAGAATTGGTTATGGCAAACCATGTGATGGTAGTAATGACTGCATGAAAGACATAGATGTGGATGAAGCTGTTGAAGTTTTTGAAGCATTAATGGAGGAATATCCAATTCATTTAAAAATGTGAACAGCTCAATGAGTATTTTGCCATCAGAAGACATAGCTGTAGCGAAATGGTTAAGCTTGGCAATATCTATGGCAACATAGATATTGATAATCATCCTCCCTAAAAAGCCTGATATCGTGATATCCGCCAACGATTATCATAGTAGACTTGATAGAACTAAGTACTCATTGGAGAAAAGACTCCGGTACATTCAGTTAAAGGCAGCGGCAATACACTTCTTACAGTAGTCAAATCTACAGAATAAAATAAAAAGTCCACGGCATCTGAATGTATTATAGCCACATACTTAGACAATAAAAAGAAAGGAAAGTATGAAATTTGCTTCTGTATATATCATATAAGTATGAAGATGAAAAAAATATTATATTCAGTGAAAAATATGATAACAGTGCACAAAGATTCAAAACCTCGTATGGTAAAAGAGAAATCTCAGAGGAGTGAAGATAAAAAGCCAAGAAGATTTCAAAATGGAAAAATGCTGATCTTACTTTGCGGATTTATCCTTTTGGTAATTTATAGCATAATAAATAACTATAGTGTATTATTGTCTATTTATATTACTTTTTTAATCATAAATATAGTAGTCGGTGTTTGGGATAATCAAGAAGACATTTCCATACATAATATATTGTGGAAAACGCGTTTTGATTTATATGATGAATTGAAAAAATTGTACACAGACCAAAAATATGATATAGATAAACTACAAAAAAAATTAATAGTATTAAATGCAGAAATTGAAAGTGGTAAATATTTAAGCGTGGCATTTTCTCGATCAGCAGCAGCAATCTCAATATTATGTAAAGATGAAATGTTAGAGTCATGGTTAAAAACGCCAGAATGTATAATAACAGGATTAGGAATTTGTATATTAGGATGTATATGTGTCATTTTACAAATTGACATAGGGAGATATAATAGCATAAAAAAAGATGTTATAATGCTAGAATTGCAAAATAGGAAAGATAAGTGTGAATGTCAATGAAAAAGTGAGCCACATGATATGGAAGTTTTTAGTATAACTGTTAAAAAAATAACCTCAGCTACAGACAGTTTCGTTGTAAGGTGTACTGCTATCAGAAGTTAGACTTAAAAATCTAACTTTTGATGGTTATAACAACACTAGGAATATTATAACTGGTTATGTGGTAATGCTTTAGCCAAGCAGCTGCAGAATGGGAGGACGGAGATTTTTATTGGATATTTGTAGGCAAATGGTATGTCTCCGCGCGGTAAAAGCGAGAAGAAATAATCCTGAAAATATAGGAAAACTAAAAGCTGCTTGATAATATAAAATTTATTGTGATTTATACCGAACTTAAGAGTTGGATTAGAAGTGCTAACTCTTAAGTTCGGTATTTTTTGCAACAAAATCGTATTTTAAATGCTGACTTAGATGATATTATGTATGTGAAATGAAAAGAAAGGAGGTATAACAGTAAATTTTAAGAGGATATGTTCCCAGGGAGGTGTTTTGTTCGCAACGAGTCATTATTGATTTTTATTTCTGTTTAACTGTCCAAAGGTAAAGTAAACTTCATAGGAGGAGGTTTTAATGCATATGAACCAGAAATGTCAAGGAATTAGATTTGAAAATTTGCCATATTTATTGAAAGATTTGAGGGAAAATGGTTGGATAATAGATGTTTTTTATTTTTACTATAAGCAAAGAAAATATATTGTTGTATTAAAGATTTATGGAGAGGGGGAATGTAAACCTAGTAAGTATGCCAAGGCAAAATTGGAATTTATTAAATATGATAAAAATGAATCAATAAAAGGATGGGCCGACTTTTATGAGGTGCATTTTAATTCTGTATTTGAATTTTGTCAATTTTTTGGTGTAGAAAGAGGGGAAGGTAATAGAAATTTATTTGTAGATTTTTCTGAAAAATTTGCTCAGGCGATACCCAGAAAGTAAAGTAATGTTAATAATGACAAAAAACTTCGCAACATTCAAGCAAGCAGATGCGAAGCAGATGGTGCCAATGCTATTTATTGTTGTGGTGTAATGCGTAATGGATGCAAAAAGGATGGAAATCCTAAGTATAGAACACCCGGAAATGATAATAAAGCGAGAACATTGGTGTATAGTTTATATGAAAAAATATGTGAGGACAAGACGATAAGTTTTTGTTTTACAGAAGATTGTAAAAAGCAAAAAACGGAAATGGAAATTTTGGCAAATTTTATCGAAAAACACCGCTAAACCCGTCTTTAGGAAAGAAGAGTGTTAAAATGTATTAAAAAATTATTAATCATATGATACGATTTAACCATAAGATTTCACGAAGGACATTGTGAAACCATAAAAAGCCCTTGGGGAGTGATGATCCTCAGGGGCTTTTTGCATAGTTGATGAGACTATGCTCTGCTAGGTGCCACAATATGGGGGCTTACCATCTATAAATGGTAATATAAAATGTGCATTTAGTGGAAAATAAAAATGTACAAAATAGTCTAATGTGTTACTCTTATAGCGAAGGCTAATTTATATTGTGAGATTTTCGAAATTAACCATTATAATTTACTTGACATTGGCATGGTGATTTGATAGAATAGATTATATTGTAATAAGTTGTTTTATTAAAGAACAGAACCTACCACGCCTCTGATTTAAGCGCAACCCGGTGGGACTTTTTTTGGAGAAAATTATGTATAAATATCCTAAAAAAATTATGTCAATTGATGAACAAATAAAATCTTATAAGATTGCAGGTATGAAATTTAAGAAATTAGAAAATGTTAGATTAGCATTGGAAACTATAGGATTTTATAGATTGAGGTGATATATTTATCCTTTTTATGATAACAGTAATAAGAAATTTCGAAATGAAATCTGGTTTGAAGACATATTAATGATATACGAATTTGATCAACGCCTTTCTATTATTCTTTTTGATATGATAAAGAAAATAGAGGTTGCTCTTCGATGTCGTTTGGTAGATGCAATATTAGTATATAAAGATGCCTTGATATTGCATGATTCCTCTATTTTTGAGGATAAAAAAATATATTGGAAAAATATGTCTGTAATATCCTCGGAAATATCGCGATCTAATGATGTCTTTATAAAACATCATTTTCGAGAGCATGATGGGGCAATACCAATATGGGCTATAGTTGAAGTTATTTCATTTGGCACACTTTCAAAGTTGATAAAGAATTTGAAGTCAGGCAAAGGTCATGCATATGCTACCTTGGCCAGTAGATATAAATATATTTCGAAAAAAGGTAATGAAGTGAAGCCTGCAAAAGATATGCTCACTTCATGGATTCATGCGATTACAATACTTCGTAATATGTGTGCACATAGTTCTAGAATTTATAATAGAGTTATCAATACTGCACCGGAGCTTTTGAATGCAGATAAACAGTGTCCCAAAAATAGTTACAATGGAATATATGAAATTTTGTTGGCTATGAAGTATATGAGGCCTTCAGATGATTGTTGGATGGATTTTTATAAAAGTCTGTGTCAGTTGATTGAAGAATATGAAAATATAATTGATGCTGCAGCAATTAATTTTCCGGAGGATTGGCAATCTCATCTTGTGATATTAGGTAATGATTGTTAGTGATTATCCACCGAAAAATAAATACATTAAGATACTCATATAACATATAAAATCCCTGTTAAGAGTTATACTATCATGTTTAGCAATGATAGACATTCTGCTACTAAAAATATAGACAAACATGTCTACACTAGATGTTTTGCCACAATCTCACGATTTGCAGTTCCTTATTCATCGTGCATGCTTTGGTTAAGTCATAAGACTTCAACTACTCGCAAGTTCTTGTACACTCCAAAGGCGTTGGCAATAAACTCCTTGTTTTAAACAAGGAGGCAAGCCTGTTCCCGACTAGCCATCGGTACATATATCGAGACTTTTGTCGTTAAGCTACCCGATATTCTTTTGCATCTCGCAAATTAAGTGCAGCGTTAAAATCCCTATCTTCGGTATAACCGCACTTGGGACAAATATATACGCGGTCTTTGAGTTTCAGACCTTTATTTGTATGTCCACAAGTGTGACACGTTTTAGAACTTGGGTAAAATCTATCAACTGTTCTAAACTCTATACCGATAATTTGGGCTTTACGTTTTAATTTAGTCAATATTAAATTAAACCTCTGTACTGCCACGGCTTTTGCTAAATGTTTATTCTTCATCATACCTTTTACATTTAAATCTTCCATTGTTATGAAACGTGGTTTTTGTTTCACAATTTCATGGACGACTTTATTTTCATAATCCTCACGGATTGTGTCTATACGATGATGAATTTTCTGTACCTTTAGCTTTTGCTTGTCTATACTTGCAGAGGCAATAGCAGTTATACCACCTTTCTTTTTTCTAAACTCATATTTACGGCTAAGTCGCATCTGCTCTCTACGAAGCTGTTTCTCCAGTCGTTTGACCTTTGAACTCTTATTAATATTTTTAAATATATTACCATTACTCACTATTGCTAAATCTTTGACGCCTAAATCTATTCCTATGCCATCGGTTGTGATATGATGAGATGCTTCTAAATCCTTGTTGTATTTAGATTTTTCATCAATATCAATCACAACAGAAACATAAAACCTGCCAGCTTTACAGGAAACTGTACCGTTAATAACTTTAGCACCTACAGGCAGATAACCAGATTCTTTAAACCTTACCTGCTTCAGTGTAGGTATCATCAATTTATGACGCCATATCCTCCAATCACCTTTGTTATTCTTGGGAAAATATGGCTTCACATCTTGATTGGATTTCTTTTTGAAACGTGGAAAGCCTGCCAGACCTTCGAAAAATCTCTTAAAAGCATTTTCGGCATTTACTAATACTTTTTTACGAGCCTTAGAACCACACTCATCTATCCACGGCAGTTTTATCTTTAGATTATGATTTACATATTTGTCAAAGTCTTTAGCAGTTACAAAATGCTTTTGTCGGCTATCTAACAAGCCACGCTGATACATTTTGTATAGTTTTTTATTATAGGCAATGTATTGATTATATAGAAATCTAGCTATGCCGATTGAGCGAATGATTTTTTCTTTCTGCTCTTTACTTGGTGCTATCTCCGTCTTGAATGCCTTTAGCAAGATTTTCATCCCCTTCTATCTGCTTTTTATATTTACGCAATCAAACCAATATCATTTTTATCTTGTTTTACATGACTTCAACAAGAAGCTGATTCCATTTCTTGCGATTATAGTTTAATCCGCCGCCATAATCACGAATAATCTCATCGGCAATAAGCCCCTTGGCATTTGCATAGGTCTGCAAAAAATCAACTTGATTTTCTAAATCATCAGATTGGTTTCTAGTTGACACTCTGGTATAAATTACAATCTTGCGAAAATCAGCGTCTTTCCATATTCCCTTAAATTGCAAATATTGGTCGTAAGTATAATATCTTCGATTAGTCGGGGTTCTATTTGCTATAAGAGTTTTTTCTCTATCCCAGAGTTGTAGTGTCTTTACTGAAACGTTGAGCAATTTAGCAAACGCTTTTGGCTTGTAATTAGTAATATGTAATGTATTCATGTCTAAAATCCTCCATAAACACATTTTTTCACTAATATACACTTTTATCTATATAATCAGTTACTTATCTTTCCTCCTAACAGGGATTTTGTATTCCCTATATTATTTGATTATACTGGTAATTGGCAATGCATTTATATGGGTTATGCCTGGTACGTTTCTTCTTAATTCTGCTTCAAAGCTTTCGTAGGTGTCGTTTTTGGCAATGGCCACATCCATGGTGAAGTTGCATATACTGAAGATTTTGAAGCAATTAACAATATTTTTCTTATGGCAATGAAAATCGTGGAGTTTATCCTCTGCAAAATGCTCATCAGTGCAAATATCTATATGCCAATACAAAAAATCCTTGTTGCGATTATAACGTCTGTCAAATACTTTTAGTCTCATGTCAATTTTAATCCCTTTCTGTGCGTATTAGTATGCCTTAATATAAATTATTGTAGTCTAGTTTTCAATTAATTGCAAGGAAAATATTTAACATCATCAAAAAAATAAAATGATGTATAAATATGAAAATTATATGCAGCGGAAGATTTTGAGGAAATTTACTATATAAGGAAAATATACTTATATAGAGAGGATACTGTTAGTTGTCTAGGAATATAAATGGGCTTTATATGCGATAGTATAATTATTATGTCCATAGATTTATTTATCTGTAAGCCTGGATATGGTTTGTCCAATCCTATGGGCGGCCTGACGGAGCTCCTCTGGTGTGTGGGTGGCCATTAGGGCGGCTCGCAACATGGCCTGTCCCTTGGGCACAGTAGGATAACGAATTGGGGAGATGAAGATATTTTGCCTATTTAATTCCTCTGCTACACGCAGGGCTAATTCCTCATCATGAAGCACAATAGGTACAATGGCAGTATCGCTATGAGCTTCAATGCCCTCCTGCTGCAAGGTTTTACAGAATATGCAGGTATTTTCCTGTAGCTGATGTACCATAGAAGGCTGATTTTCTAACAGCTCCAGTGCTTTGGTGGCAGCAGCCAATACAGCAGGGGAAAGGCTGGTGGAGAAAATATAGCTTCTGGCCGTATTGCGCAGGTAGTCAATGAGAAGCTGGTTGCCACAAACATAGCCTCCCTCGGTTGCCAAGGCTTTGGAAAGGGTGCCCATGAGAATGTCTGGCTGGCGTTTTAGGCCAAAATGCTCTGCAATTCCCCGACCTGTGGCTCCAATTACGCCGGTGGCATGGGCTTCGTCTACCATAGTAAGGACATGATATTGTTCTGCCAGCGCCATAATATCCGGCAGGGGGGCAATATCTCCTCCCATGCTAAAAACAGCATCAGTAACAATCAAGCTCTGACCCCCAGCGTGTTCCTGTAATTTTTTTGCCAAATCCTTCATATCGTTATGCTTGTATACCTCGGTTTTTGCATGGCTGAGGCGACAACCATCAATAATACTGGCGTGATTAAGCTCATCACTAAAGATAATACTGTCCTTGATGCCTAGAGCTGAGATAATACCTACGTTGGCCATATAGCCTGTGTTAAAAAGCAGAGACTTTTCCGTATGCTTAAAGCTGGCCAATGCTGTCTCCAGCTGATTGTGCAGAGGCAGAGTGCCAGTAGTCAGCCGGGAGCCACCAGAGCCTACACCATATATATTTATAGCCTTCTTGGCGGCTTCTTTTACCTCTGGATGGTCAATAAGGCCAAGATAATCGTTGGAAGCCAGCATTAGCTGGTTTTCACCTTGATAGATAATGTGAGCAGCCTGAGCTGAGGATATTTCCTTGGTATCGCGATAAAGCTGCTGATTTTTCTTTTGGGCTAAAATATCCTCGAATATCTGCCAAGGCTTGTCAGAAGCAGATTTTGGCTTTGGGGTATTATTCCCATAGGGATTAGATGGTACATTTTTGACCAAAACCCTTTGCTCCTGCAAATATTGGATACAGTCCTCTACTTGGGATTTGGGGCCACGGTAAAGGAAAATTCTGCCTCCGTCAGGACAGCCCATTTTCTTTAATTTGGTAATGCGTATATAGCCCTTGTACCGGGTAGCAATATAGCCTGTTATGTAATCTGGATCATCAGACATACACAGTTCGCCAATGATATTTGGGGCAGACAGTACCTTGCTGGCCAAAACCAAGGCTTCCTGAAAATGATTTTTGCCATTACAAATAGCTTTGGCTTCTCCCTTGGGGGCAATGCTATCCATATAGGTAGCACGAATGCCTCGCTGCTGGTCTGGTTCCAATCGCTCCAGAGTATCTACATCCAGCAGCATGGCTCCACGCATACCGTAGGTGGCCTGAAATAGCTCCAGTATTTTCTGGCATTTATCTGGAGTTAGACCTAGCTCTGTCATAATCTGGCACATAAACTGCCGCCCCTCTGCCGGGGTTGCTGCTTCATGGGTGGAAATAGGCAGAGCTTCAATATATTTTAGATTTTCTGGGGCAACTGCTTCAATTTTCAGGTTGATGAAATCAGCCTTACCCTTAGCATGATGAAGAGCTCGGCTAAGTAAAGCCTCCATCTGCTGTGGCAGCTCCTGCTGGGGCAGAATTTTTTCGGCTCCGGAAACATGCTCTTGAATTGAGCCAGTATGCTTGCTGGCTCGCATTTTCAAACTATATATAGACATAATCTAGGCTCCTTTTGATTGTATTCATAACTCTCCAGCTATCATGATAGACAAAATTACCGATATTGTCAACTGAAAAATCAAAATAGGTTGACAATATATCTGGCAGAATTTAATATGTCTATGTGCGGGAAATATTTTGTGATGAAAAGGAGAATATTATGAAAAAGAATTTTATGTCCCCTGCTGATATTACCCAGATTGGTTTGCTAACAGCCCTGTTGACTGTAGCTGGAGCTATCAAGCTGCCTAGCCTGTTGCCAGGTCTGGAATTTCAGATATCAGCTCCTCTGGCTGTAGGTATCTGTTTTGTTTTTGGCTTTAAAAGATACCTTATTATAGGTATACTTTCTAGTATGATAAGTCTTGCTCTAGGCACCCATAATTTATTTAATGTAGCTATTGCCATGCAGTTTCGAATCGTAGTAGGCATAATTTATCTTTTGGCAGGGCAGGCTCGCAATAAGTATCTGGTTATGGCTATTGCCGGCCCTTTGGGAACACTGGTGGCACGTTTGACCCTAAGCGTTGTTTTAGGCAAAGGCGTCTGGGCTTTGGTGGCTGCAGCCTTCCCAGGAATGGTATTTACCTTCCTAACAGCACCATTTATGGTGGGTCTGCTGCGGAGGGTGGCTAGAGTTGGCCATCTGGCACCCCAAGGTTGATATTTTCCATGAAATTTTGTTCCCAAACCCGCTCTGGCTATTGGCAAAAGCCTAAAAATATTGCATAATAAATAGAAGAAATTTATTATCAGGAGGCCTATTATGGAATACCGGTTAGCCCACAACTGTCTAAAGGTAAGAAATCTCCATAATTCTTTGCAATTTTATACAGAGATTCTTCATATGCAGGAAAAGGGCCGTGTCCATATTGGTGGTACTATCTTGGTTTATCTGGGAGATGAAAATGGCTCTAGTCATGAGCTGGAGCTTAACTATCACCCAGATCATGCAGCTGCCTATCAGCTGGGAGAAAATCCTGTTCATCTAGCCTTTGCAGTGGATGATTACCAGGAGGCCTTGGAAGCTCATAGACAGGCAGGCTGTATCAAGCTGGAGGTGCCTCAACATGGTATACATTTTTTGGCGGATCCGGATGGCTACCTGATCGAAATTCTGCCACAAAAACATTTTTCACTTACGGAGAGGGGATAAAACATGAGAATTAACGAAGCCCAGTTAAAAAGCATTATTGATGAATTGACCATGGATAAGGAGCAGCTTAAGGAGGTTGCTTCTGCTCTGCGCTTTGATATGGAGCTGGCTCTGCAGGGCCGTGAGGCAAGTATGCCAATGCTGTGCTCCTATATTGGTATGCCTACTGGTCAGGAGAAGGGTGAGTTCCTGGCTTTGGATTTTGGTGGCACCAATTTGCGAGCTGAGCTGGTTAGCCTTAAGGGTAATTGCCAGTATGAAATTGTGAAGATGGTAGCCAAGCCATTGGTTACTGAGGAATATAATTTGATTAACGGCTCTGCATCTGCCGAAAAGGTTTTTGACTTTATTGCAGATATGTTTGCTGAGCTGCTAGAGGGGACAGAAAACAAGACCTATTATCTGGGCCATACCTTCTCCTTCCCATCTCAGCAGACTGATATTTACAATGCCCGCCTCTTGGTATGGACCAAGGAATTTGCTATTCCTGGCGTAGAGGGTGAGGTTGTAAATGATTTGCTGCAGGCTGCTTTTGACCGCAAGGGATTAAGCAATATCAAGGTAGTTGCTGTGATTAATGATACTGTAGCAGAGCTGCTGACTGCTGGCTATCAGTATCCAGATACTCAGATTGGCTGTATCTATGCTACTGGCAGCAACAACTGCTATATGGAGCGTACTGCTGATGTAGGCCGACCTGCCGCCATTATTAACATGGAATCCGGTAGCTTCAACAAGCTGGTTCCTAGCCAGTGGGATAACAAGCTGGATGAGGCTTCCGAGAAGCCAGGCCGTCAGCGCTTGGAGAAAATGGTTTCTGGTCGTTACATGGGTGAGCTGTTAAGCCTTACCGTTCAGCATCTGCTGAATCTGCAGGAGAAGCCAGAATTTACTGCTATTGATATGTCTGGTATTATGGCAGATACCACTGCTGTAGCCAGTGATGCAGCCAAGGTTATCAGCGCCAAGGTTGGTGCTTTGGAGCCAGGAGAGGCTGCCTATATTCGTGACCTGACTGAGGCTATTGCCATTCGTTCCGCTCGTATTGTGGCTGCCTGCTTTGCTGGTATTCTCTGGCATGTGTCAGGCTCTGGCAAGATTGCTCAGCAGCATATTGCCATTGATGGCTCTGTTTATGAGCATATGCCTCATATCAAGGAAAATGTTCAGAAGGCTCTTTATGAGCTTCTTGATGAGGAAGCAGGAGCAGTTACTCCAATGCTGCTGAAGGATGGCTCTGGTTTGGGTGCAGCTATTGCAGCAGCAGTTGCTTCTAAGAATATTTAATAATATGTAGAAAACCCAATTAATATCCTGTTCAATAAATGAATTTTACTAAAAAAGCGAATACATGAAAACCTTTAGATTATACTATCATAAAATAATTTTATAACCAGTGGGTATTGCCAAAACTGGTATTTATGACTATAATTTATGGAAGAATTGAGAAACGCGCTGTTAAAAATGCATTGCTGTTTTTAGGAGGGGTTTAGATGGGTAACAAGCCCAAGGTTGTTGTTGTCGGTGCAGGTTTTGGCGGTATTGCTGCTGTCAAAAAACTAGCCAAGCAGGATATTGATATTGTTATTATTGAAAGAACTAACTATCATCTGTTTCAGCCATTGCTGTATCAGGTTTCCACATCTGTATTGTCTACAGATGATATTTCTTATCCAATCCGTGCTATGTTCCGCGATTATGATAATGTAGAGCTGTTCATGGCCAAGGCATTGGAGATTGATGGCAAGCGCAAGGTTGTTGTTACCAATCATGGGGATGTGTCCTATGATTACCTGATTGTAGCGGCTGGTGCTACCAACAACTTCTTTGGTATGGCCAATGTAGAGAAATACGCCTATGGTATGAAGACCATTCCAGAGGCTTTGCATATTCGTAATCATGTACTCCACATGTTTGAGCGTGCCAATAAGCAGATTGATAACGAGGAGGAGCGTCGCAAGATGCTGAGCTTCATCTGCGTAGGTGGCGGCCCTACTGGTGTTGAGGAAGCTGGTGCTATTGCAGAGCTGGTTGCTGTTCAGAAGAAGGAATATCCAAATCTGAACTTTGACGAGGTTAGCATTCGTCTGATTGAGGCCACTGATAAGGTCCTGCCAATGATGCCTCCACATCTTCGTCAGCACACCATTAATGTGTTGGAGAAAAAGGGCGTACAGGTTATGCTGAACACTCAGGTGGCAGACTGCAACGAGGATGGACTGTTCCTGAAGGACGGTACCTTTATTCCTAGCCGTACTGTTATCTGGGGTGCTGGTGTCAAGGCTCACAAGCTGGCTTCCACCATTGGAGCAGAATGTGACCGTGCTGGCCGTGTTATTGTTGGCCCAACCTTGCAGGTACCTGGTTATCCAGAGATTTTTGCTATTGGCGACAATGCTCATTTCCTGCAGGATGGCAGACCATTGGCTACTGTTGCTCCTGTTGCTATGCAGGAGGCTTGGCTGGCTGCTGACAATATCACCCATCTGTGCAAGGGTGAGACTCAGCTCCATAACTTCAAGTATGTAGATCATGGCGCTATGGCCACTATCGGTCGCTGTCAGGCGGTTGTAAATTGGGGCTTTGTGCAGATTGGCGGCTTCGTGGCATGGCTGATCTGGATGTTCTTGCATTTGCTGCGCTTGGAGGGTGCCCATGCAGATATTACTGTAGGTACCAAATGGTTCTGGAATTTCGTTTCTGGTACACGTCTGGGTCGTATCATTACCAATATCAAATTGGATGATGAGGATGCGGCTATGGAAAAGAAGTCCTAAATATGTTATTATGAAGGGGTGTGCTTGGCACATCCCTTTTTTGTTGCCAAGGCACAAAAGACAATTATTTTAGTTTAGATTACAGGAGTGATTTCCTTGCATAAAGCAAAATATTGGGCTTTGACAGCAGGCCTTTGCTTGTCCACAGTCCTATCTGCCACTGTGGCATCAGCTATGCCAGCTGCTACAGCTCATAATGGTCAGAGAACAGTAATTAATGATATCACCCGGCCTAGTCATCAGCAGGGCAGTGAGGATAAAACTGTGGATGTGTTGGAGTCTGCCTCTAAGGCTGATACAAAGGTTAGAAAGCATATTCCGGACTATCTCCAAACCGTCCGCCTCTCTTGGGAGCCAGTACCTGGCGCAGTCAGCTATCAGGTGGCTATTATGCGGACCAACAAAAATCTGCCGGAGAATGTGGTATCAGTCAAGAGAGGGATTTTTACCAACGGTTATGAGCTGGATACCTCTGTTATGCGCACAGCCAAGGACTACTACTGGAAGGTGTGTCCTTTGGATGCCAGTGGCAAATATATCAAGCTGTACAGTGATTTGCGGCCTCTGGTGGATCAGGAGCTGAATCCTACAGCTCCCAAGCCTACCACAGAGTTTGAGTCTATGGCCTATGCGCCCCTGTATCCAGTGTTTTCCTGGGTTCCTGCCAAGGATGGCAAATACTATGATATCAGGGTATATCGGGAGGAAAATGGCAAGCCTGTGGTTATCAGAGAGCTGAGCACGGAAGGCTCTGTCTATTATGAGGATGCCGGTTATACCTGGCCAGGGAAGTATTATTGGCAGGTGCGGAGCCGCAATGAGTCAGGCACCCATATTAGTGAATGGTCTGCTCCTAGCTGGTTTCAGGTCAGCAATCAGGTAAAGGTAGCGGCTCTTGGAGATAGCATTACCCACGGTGGAGGAGCTGTCTCCACTCCCCCTGGCTATGTCATGTATAATTGGGAAACCTATTCTCAGGTGCCAATCAAGAATCTAGGCTATAGCGGTGATACTGTAGCGGCTATGGATGCCAGATTTGAGACTGATGTACTGCCTTTCCATCCCAAGATTTTGGTCATCATGGGTGGTGTAAATGATTTTCGAGCTGGAGCTATGGCTCAGGATATTATCTACTATCTGCAGCAGATAGGCAATAAATGCCGTATGCATGGGATTACTCCTGTATATGTTACGGCCACTCCGATTAATCCTCACTTTATTGCCAACTGGAGCTATATTACCACGCCGGCAGTAGGTTGGAAGGAACAGCAGGTATTGCTGAATCAATGGATTATGTCCCAGCAATATGCGGTGGATGTGGCCAGTGGCATGACGGATTGTTACGGCTTACTTATGGATGAGGCTACTACCGATGGCTTGCATCCAGATGTTTTGGGCAAAAAGCTAATTGGAGAAACCATCAGCGATTATCTTCTCCGTACTTTTCCTGGCAAAAATCTTCTAGCTAAAT
The DNA here is from genome assembly GCA_052272885.1 of Anaerovibrio sp. Lineage (GTDB taxonomy): Bacteria > Bacillota > Negativicutes > Selenomonadales > Selenomonadaceae > Anaerovibrio. The sequence continues at coordinate 15,488 of DAVZJH010000012.1, forward strand.
AATTCCTGATTTGGGTGAAAATATAGATAAAAACCATGATATATAGATGTTATTTATACTATCATAAATAATCAAGCGTAAAGACCGTGTTAAGAACCTGGCACAATGGTTCAAACACGGTCTTTTGCGTTGTTCAATATTAAAACTAATTTCTATGTTATAGGCAAGCTCATATATTCTGGCTTATGAATGGTAATCTTGCATTGAGCTGCTGTTAGATTGGTTAGTTCTGTGCTAATAGCCTCACAATCTGCCGGTTCCACCAGCAATCTTATCGTTACCTTATCCAGATAGGCAGTTTCACCAGTTCGCAGGTCTTCATTGCGAATCCAATTTTCCACTGTGCCTAGAAGACTATAATCCATTTCTGCTTCCATAAGGCAAAATGGCTTTACCTCCAGACAAGGGGTAGCCTCCAGCCCCAGGGAGGCTGTGTGGCTATATGCCCGAATCAGTCCGCCGGCGCCTAGTTTGATGCCTCCAAAGTATCTGGTTACAACTACCACCACATTGGTGAGGCCATGCTGCTTGATGGCCTCCAGAATAGGATTGCCGGCAGTGCCCCCAGGCTCCCCATCATCATTGGATTTTTGCTGACTGCTATCTGCTCCCAGCACCCAGGCGGAGCAATTGTGGCGGGCATCAAAATGCTTCTTCTTGATGGCTGTTACAAAATCCCTAGCCTCAGCCTCGGTTTCCACATGGCTGGTATAGGCAATAAAGCGGGATTTCTGAATTTCGTAGCTGGCAGTGCCATTTTCGGCTGTTGTTTTGTAGATATGCATAATTAGTTCTCCGGTATGGTTAGATTTTGGCGCAGGCTATTGGTTTCGGCTGCTGTAAACAAGGCATCTGGGCCATTGCGCAGCATGGTTTCCCGCAAAATCCGGCTTTCCTCCTCGTGGTTGTCTGTACTTAGGTTAGCAGGATTGGCATTGGCCTTAAGGGCTGTAATAGCTGCCAGCTGCTTTTCGCTGTAGGCAATGGTTTTGTTCAGAAGGCTGGCGGCCAAGTCGTAGTTGGTATCATCCAGGCTGATAGGTGGGGCCAGCTTGCTTAGCTCCTGGTTAGTAACCTGAGCCTGATGCTCCAAAAGGTTTAGGCGGGTATAGGCTGTATTAAGGCTGATATTGTCATTGTGATAGTCGTTGACAATCTTCTGACCTTGGGACCAGTTATAGTCCAGAAGGTCTAGCTGTTTTTTGTAGCTGGTGTACCAGTCATCAAATATTTGCTGCTGGGCGGCAATACGGCGCAGGGCTATTTCGCTAGGTGGTTCCGCCTTAGGTTGAAACAGCAGGGATTGGCCAATGGCGCCAATGGTCAGGGTCAATACCAGACAAAATCCATAAAAAACTTTTTTATTAGGAAGATTGCGGTATAATACTAATAATAGCAAAAGACATATCAGTACGGCCGCTATAAATATGATAGCCATAATATGCTCCTTTTTTCCAGAAAAATTACCTTAATGTGTTGTAGTATATTCTATCATTTATTGGGCTATAAGACTATAGATATTTTGCTGTTTTGGCAGATGGTAAATTTTGCAATGTTTACCAGAGGAGGCTTTGCGATGGGAGGCTGGAAGTATTTTGAAGGATAAAAAATTGTATCAAATGGCTTGGCACCTGATGAGTTCCTATTGGCATTCTCAGGAAAAATGGAAGGCCAGAGGCTTGCTGGCAGGGGTTATTGCCCTCACCTTGGGACAGGTATATATGCTGGTGCTGTTGAATGGCTGGAATAATGATTTTTATAATGCCCTGCAGCAGCGGGCCTTTGAGTCCTTTTGGCCCTTAATTGGTCAATTCGCAGGCTTTGCTTTTTTGCACATTATTTTTGCTGTCTATGCTATTTATGTAAAGCAGATATTGGAAATTAAATGGCGCAGTTGGATGACAGACAAATATTTGGACAGATGGCTGGGACATCAAATCTACTACCGTCTACAGGTAGCAGGTCAGGATGATATGGATAATCCAGATCAGCGTATTGCCGATGATATTCACGCCTTTGTTAATCTAAGTCTTACTCTGTTTGTAGGCTTTCTCAAGCAGGCAACTTCTTTGACAGCCTTTGTGGTGATACTGTGGAATCTATCAGGTTCCTTGGATATTCCTTTGGGAGATACTGTGCTTTCAGTGCCAGGGTATATGGTTTTTGTTACCTTGATTTATTCTGTTGTAGGTACCTGGCTGGCTCATAAGGTGGGCCGGAAGCTGATTCGTTTGAATTATGATCAGCAGAGATTTGAGGCTGATTTTCGTTTCAGCATGGTTCGGGTTAGGGAAAATAGTGAGAGTGTGGCCTTTTATGGGGGCGAAAAGCCGGAAATGCAGAATTTTCGGGAGCGATTCGCTCTGGTTATTGGCAATTTCTGGGGACTCATGAAGCGGACCAAGTTGTTGAATTTCTATGTGAATGGCTATGCTCAGATTGCCATTATTGTACCTGTGCTTATGTGTGCTCCTCAGTATTTTAGTGGCACTATGCAGCTAGGTGGCTTTATGCAGACCATTAGCGCTTTTGGCCGAGTCCAGGATGCCCTAAGCTATTTTGTGGAAGGCTACGATAGCATTGCTCAGTATGTAGCCGTTATTCGTCGTTTGGGGGGCTTTGCTGGACATATGGAGGAGGCAGAGGCTTTGGACTCATCCTTTGACTTTACCAGAAACACCAGCAATGCCCTGCAGCTTTGGCAGATGGATATAGCTCTGCCAGATGGTCGGCAGTTGGCAGAAAAGCTATCCATTGCTGTGCCGGCAGGAAAGAGATTGTTGATTAGCGGCGGTTCTGGAGCAGGCAAAAGTACCCTGCTTAGAGCCATAGCAGGCATCTGGCCCTATGGCACAGGAGAAATATCCTTGCCTACAGGCTGGCGTACCATGTTCCTGCCCCAAAGGCCTTATTTGCCTCTAGGCAGTCTTCGGCGGGCTATCTATTATCCTCAGCCTGTGCCGGAAAATACTGATGATAATTTAGCTGGCTTGTTGGAGAGCTTTGGGCTGCAGAAGCTGGTAGGACAGCTGGATACAGTAGATGATTGGAGCCGAATTTTGTCTCTTGGTGAGCAACAGAGGCTGGCCTTTATTCGCATTTTGCTCCTGCGGCCGGATATTGTCTTTTTGGACGAATCCACATCGGCCCTAGATGAACCAAGAGAAGCTCAGGTCTATGAGATTCTTCATCAGCTGCTGCCTCAGATGGCTGTAGTCAGTGTGGGACATCGTTCCAGTCTGTTGAATTGCCATGATAAACAGCTGGTTCTGGCTGGGGATGGCTATTGGAAGCTGCAGGATACTAAATAAGGAGGCAGATTGTGAGTACATTTAGAGGTGGAAAGCCCTGGGAGGAAAAGAAGGGAAAAAAGCTGCAGCTGTTTACTGCCGGGGAGAAGGCTTCCCTGGTTCTGTGCTTGGCCATGTTGATTTTTGCCCTGCAGTCTGAGGATGTGCCCCTGTGCTTTTTGATTTTTGCTTTCTTTTGTTATGAACTGCAAAATGTTCTGGCTAAAATAGCTGGTCAAAGATTTCATTTTATGGTTTCCTTGCTGTGGGGATTGTGTATATCCTTGTTTATTGGTTCCATTTTTATGGCCTTTTTCTAACATTTGTCAAAGAACAATTCTCACATAATTTCAACAAAGATAAAATATTATAAAAATCCTGTTTTTTTTAGGTAAAAAGCAGGATTTTTGCTTTTTGTATGGAACTATAACAGTAGATAATCAGCAGTTATTTTGCAATCCTGCCTTGGATATAGAGAACGTTAGATGTGTTGCATAATCTGGCTGCTGCGATGGACAGCATGGCAGGAAAAAGGTTATTGAAAAGGATACAGGGGTGATATTTTATGAGTAAAACAAAGTGTTTGGCAATGATTCTTGCAGGTGGCCAGGGAAGTCGTCTTGGTGCCTTGACCAAGAATATTGCAAAACCAGCCGTACCTTTTGGCGGCAAATACAGAATTATTGATTTTCCATTGTCCAATTGTGCCAACTCTGGCATTGACAAGGTAGGTGTATTAACACAGTACCGTCCATTGGAGCTGCATACCTATTTGGGGACAGGTAATGCTTGGGATTTGGATAAATCCACCGGTGGTGTGTTTATTCTGCCACCATATGCTAGGGACAAGGGTGCAGATTGGTACAAGGGCACAGCAGATGCTATTTATCAGAATCTGAATTTCATTGACATGATGGATCCAGAGTATGTACTGATTCTGTCAGGCGACCACATTTATACTATGGATTATTCCAAGATGCTGGATGTACATCGGGCCAACAAGGCAGATGCTACCATTGGTGTATTTGAAGTGCCTTGGGATGAGGCACCACGCTTTGGTATTATGAATACTGATTCTGTGGATGGCCGGATTATTGAATTTGAGGAGAAGCCAGCCAAGCCAAAGAGCAATCTGGCTTCTATGGGTATTTATATTTTTAACCGTGAGTTCTTGAGCCGTTATCTGGTAGCAGATGCTGCGGATGAGAATTCCAGTCATGACTTCGGCAAGAATATTATTCCTGCCATGTTGAATGACAATGCCCGTTTGTATTCCTATGCCTTTGAGGGATATTGGAAGGATGTAGGAACTATTGAGAGCCTGTGGCAGGCCAATATGGACCTCTTAGCTGATGAGCCGCCATTCTCCTTCAATAGCTCCTGGACTATTTATTCCTCCAATCCATCTCTGCCACCGCATTATATTGGCAATGAGGCACGGGTGCACAATTCCATGCTGAATGAAGGTTCCATGATTTTTGGCGAAGTGGATCACTCTGTCCTCTTCTCAGGGGTAAAGATTGGCAAGGGTGCCAAGGTTACTAATTCCGTCATCATGCCATTTACCAAGATTGAGGAAAATGCTGTTATTGATCATGCCATTGTTGCCCAGAATTGCGTTATTTCTGCCGGTGCAGTTGTAACCGGTGAGCCAGGTGCTATTGCCGTAGTCCCAGAGGGAGAGGTAGTAGAGGCCACCGACGAAGGGGAACAGGTAAGCTGAGCTGACTATTGGTCAGACTAATGACAATAATAAGAACGGAGTGATCGTTTTGAGTAATATGATGGGTATTATAAAGCTGGATGGTGCCAACTCTATGCTGAAGGAGCTGTGTGAGCATCGTCCTGTTGCGTCTCTGCCAATTGCAGGACGTTATCGGGTTATTGATTTTGCTGTTTCCAATATGGTAAATTCCGGTATTGGCAATGTAGGTGTACTTTTGTCTGCCAATGCCAGATCCATTTTTGACCATTTGCGTTCCGGTAAGGATTGGGATTTGGCCCGCCATCGTGGAGGTCTTTCCTATCTACCATCAGATCCTTATGATGGCAAGCCTGCTACTGGAGATCTGCAGGGACTGTATAGCAATCTGGATTATATTCAGCACAATGCAGCTGAGTATATCCTCATTGCTCAGGCAGACTGTGTGTATAATATGGATTTCCGCTCTGTATTGCTTTTCCATCAGAATACTGGCGCGGATATAACTATGGTTTATTCCAAGGCCCAGGATGATATTTCTGGTAATGCTGCTGTGATGAAGGTAACAGAAAATGGACGAGTAACTGATATTGCAAAGTCCCTCACTGTTACTGCCGGCATGAATGATTTCCTAGGTGTATATCTCATGTCCAAGGATACTTTCGTAAAGGTTGTGTCCAATGGCTTTGAGCGTGGCGGTACTGATTTCCTGCTGGATGGTATTATCCGTCACATGGAGGAATATAGCATCTTTGGCTATGAGCATAAGGGCTATGTGTCCCGAATTAATTCTACTATGGCTTACTTCAATGCCAACAAGGATTTCCTCAATCCAGAGATTTGGAGCGAGGTATTTATGGGTGATAATTTGATTCACACCAAAACCAAGGATGCAGCACCAGTACAGTACAAGGATACCTCCAGAGTGGTAAATTGTCTGGTGGCCAATGGCTGCGAAATTCGTGGCGAGGTGGAGAACAGTATTATCTTCCGGGATGTAAAGATTGGCGAAGGAGTCAAGATTAAGGATTGCATCATCATGGAAAGATGCGTTATTGAGGACAACGCTATGCTTCGCAATGTTATCTGCGACAAAAATGTTACTGTTAGCAAGGATCAGTGGCTGAAGGGTGCGGATAACTATCCTCTAATTGTTGCCAAGAATACCACAATTTAATTATGGCAAAATAGTGTGCAGGGAGGCACAGGAAAAAATATTTTTCTGTAAAACCTGCATAAATAGGGCCGCTGCAGAAGTATAGTAGACGTAAATACCATGCTTTTGCAGCGGTTTTTTACATCAATAGCTAAGGAAAATGGACAAATTGAAAAAATATGATATAATACAAGCGGTGTCATTATATTTTATTCATAGTTTTTTTTTACATTTTTCCACCGTTGTTGGGAATACTATAGAGCTAGATGCACACACATCGGGACTATAGCTATTCCATTAGAGGATAGGAGTTGAAATTATGTCAGTAATTGAGCGAGACATTGATACCATGAAAGAAGAGCTGAAGCAGCGTTTTGTTACCACAGCCCAGATAAATTATGGCCGTGAGCTTTCTGACCTCAGCGAACATGAACTTTATGAGACCTTGGCACAGGTCGTAAAGCAGTATACTTCTGAAAATTGGATTAAAACTAACAAGCAGTATCAGGAAAACGATGAGAAGCAGGTTTATTATTTCTCCATCGAGTTCCTGCTGGGACGTCTTTTGAATACCAATATGATTAATTTGGATTTGAAGAATGCCCTGAAAGCAATGCTGCAGGATTTGGATTTGGATATTCATGACCTTTATGAGGAAGAGCCAGATGCAGGTCTGGGTAATGGCGGCTTGGGCCGTTTGGCAGCCTGCTTCATTGATTCCATGGCTTCTCTGGGTCTGGCTGCTCATGGCTGCGGTATCCGCTACCAGTATGGCCTTTTTGAGCAGAAGGTTGTTAATGGACAGCAGGTTGAGATTCCAGATAACTGGCTGCGCAATGGTTTTGCCTGGGAGTTCCGCAAGCCAAACAAGGCTGTAAAGGTTCGCTTTGGCGGCAAGGCTTATATGCATATTAACGATGATGGTTCCTCCACTGCTGTTCATGATGATTACACTGAGGTAACTGCAGTGCCTTATGATGTACCTGTTATTGGCTACAAGAACCGCACTGTAAATACCCTGCGTCTTTGGAATGCTGAGGCAAATCAGGATTTCTCCGATTATGCAAGCCTTACCAATGATGAAATTAAGGAGCGTCAGGAGTATCGCAACAAGGTAAATAAGATTACTGAGTTCCTGTATCCAAATGATAGCACCGATGAGGGCAAGCGCCTCCGTCTGGTTCAGGAATACTTCTTTGTATCTGCTGGTGTACAGAGCATTGTACGTCATTTCATGCGTACCCATGATGATGTTACTACCTTTGCAGACAAGGTATGCATCCAGATTAACGATACCCATCCAGCAGTAGCAGTAGCTGAGCTGATGCGGGTATTTATTGATGATTATGGTCTGGATTGGGATGTAGCTTGGGATATTACCAGCCACACTGTAGCATACACCAACCACACCATTTTGCCAGAGGCTTTGGAGAAGTGGGATAGAGAGCTGTTCAAGGATCTGCTGCCACGTATCTACATGATTGTTGACGAGATTAATCGTCGCTTCCTCTATGAGGTTCGTTCCAAGTATCCAGGGGATGAGAATCTGATTCATGAGCTGTCCATTATTCAGGATGGCCAGGTTCATATGGCTCGTCTGGCTGTAGTTGGCTCCTTTAGCGTTAACGGCGTAGCAAGACTGCACACCAATATTCTGAAGGAAAGCACTCTGAAGTATTTCTATCAGTACTATCCAGATAAGTTCAATAACAAGACTAATGGTATTACCCATCGCCGTTGGCTCATTAGTGCTAACAATGCCCTGGCTCATGTTATTGATGATAAGCTGACTCGTCAGTGGAGAGGCGACACCCGCATGATGAAGCAGCTGAATCAGTATGTAAATGATTCAGCCTTCCTGAAGCAGCTGGACAAGGTAAAGCGTGCTAGAAAGCGTGCTCTTGCTCAGTATGTATGGTCCCACAACAAGGTACGCATCAAGGTTGATTCTATCTTTGATGTACAGGTAAAGCGTATTCATTCCTACAAGCGTCAGCTGATGAATATCATGCATATTATGTATCAGTATGATCGTCTGAAGAACGATCCTGAGTACAAGATGCCTGTACCAGTTGTATATTTCTTTGGCGGCAAGGCTGCTCCTGGTTATTTTGTAGCCAAGGAGACTATCCGTCTGATTCTGGCTGTAGCTAACAAGATTAATACAGATCCAAGCATTGATGGCAAGATTAAGGTTGTCTTCCTGGAGAACTTCGGGGTATCTCTGGGTGAAAAGGTATATCCTGCAGCCGATGTCAGCGAGCAGATTTCCACAGCTTCCAAGGAGGCTTCCGGCACTGGTAACATGAAGTTCATGATGAACGGTGCTATTACCTTGGGAACTATGGACGGTGCTAATGTAGAGATTCATGAGCAGGTAGGGGATGAAAACTGCGTAATCTTCGGTATGCGCTCCGAGGAGGTTATTAATCTTTATGAGCATGGCGGTTACAGTGCATGGGATGAGTACAACACCAATGCCAATGTGCGTCTGGTTATGAATCAGATGACTGATGGCACCTATGGCAACTTCCAGAGCCTCTTTGATTATCTGGTAAACAGCAATGATGAATTCTTTATCATGAAGGACTTTAATGCCTATATTGAAGCTCATGAGGAAATCGTTCGCCGTTATCAGGATCATAACGCATGGCTCCGTTCCTGCGCTATCAATATCGCAAATTCCGGTATTTTCTCCTCTGACCGTACCATCGCCCAGTATGCAGAGGATATCTGGGACATCGAACCAGTAGATATAGAGTAATTCAATCCATTTTAGAGAGGGGATGGACAAATGAATCTGTCACAACTCACAGAGTACGATACCTTCCTATTCCATCAGGGAACTAACTGCAAGGCTTATGAGATGTTGGGAGCACATGTAACCGAGGAGAATGGCCAGCAAGGCGTTCGCTTCAGTGTATGGGCTCCTAATGCCAAATCTGTCAGCGTAGTTGGTGAATTTAACAATTGGGATACCAGGGTAAATGAAATGTCCCGCATTGAGGATGGGGAGATCTGGAAGATCTTTATCCCAGGCCTCAAGGAGGGAGATATTTACAAATATGCTATTATGCCACAGCATGGCGGCCCTCATATTATGAAGGCTGACCCATATGGGTATTATTGCGAGGTGCCACCGGCTACCGCTTCCCGTGTCTTTGATATGAATCATTATCAGTGGCAGGATCAGGAGTGGCAGGAGAAAAAGCAGCGGACTCAGTCCTATGGCCAGCCTATGCTGACCTATGAGGTTCACCTTGGCTCCTGGCGGCGGAATGCTGAGGGCAAGGCTCTGTCCTATAGGGAATTAGCTGATCAGCTGGTTAACTATGTGAAGGATATGAATTATACCCACATAGAGTTTATGCCTTTGTGTGAGCATCCATTTGATGGCTCCTGGGGCTATCAGGCTACCGGCTACTATGCAGCTACCAGCCGTTTTGGTACTCCTGATGATTTGCGTTATCTCATTGACAAGGCTCATCAGGCAGGTATTGCTGTTATTATGGACTGGGTACCTGGTCATTTCTGCAAGGATGACCACGGCTTGAGAGATTTTGATGGTCGTAACCTTTATGAGTCTGACAATCCTCAGAGGGCAGATAATGCTGGCTGGGGTACCACCAATTTTGATTATGGACGTACTGAGGTTCAGAGCTTCCTGATTTCCAATGCTATTTTCTGGATGGATCAGTATCATATTGATGGTCTTCGCATTGATGCTGTGGCCAATATGCTATATTTGGATTATGGCCGCAAAAGTGGTGAATGGCAGCCTAATAAGCATGGCGGCAACGGCAATCTGGAGGCTATAGATTTCCTCCATAAGCTGAATGAAACCGTGTTTAGAGAGTATCCACAGGCTTTGATGATTGCTGAGGAGTCCACCTCCTGGCCAAATATTTCCAAGCCTGTTTATATGGGTGGCATGGGCTTTAACTACAAGTGGAATATGGGCTGGATGAATGATATCCTGAGATATTGCAGTCTGGATCCTATCTACCGCAAGTGGCATCATGACAAGATTACTTTCTCCATGATGTATGCCTTTAGTGAGAATTTTGTGCTGCCACTTTCCCATGATGAGGTGGTTCATGGGAAGTGCTCACTGATTAACAAGATGCCTGGTGATTACTGGCAGAAATTTGCTGGCCTTCGTGGCTTCTTCGGCTATTGGATGGCTCATCCAGGCAAGAAGCTCCTGTTCCAGGGTGGTGAATTTGGTCAGTTTATTGAGTGGAAGTGGAATGATAGCCTGGATTGGCATCTCCCTGAAAAGTATGAGATGCACACCAAGATGCTGGCCTATTCCAAGGCTCTGAATAAGTTCTATGTAGACCACAAGGAATTCTGGCAGATTGATTTTGATTGGGGCGGCTTTGAGTGGATTGACTGCGATAATGCCGATGACAGCGTGATTTCCTTTATGCGTCGGGCTGACAATGGTGATTTCGTCATTGCCATCTCCAACTTTACCCCAGCAGTTCGTCATGGCGCCCGCTTTGGTGTACCAGAGGCAGGTATCTATGAGGAAGTATTTAACAGTGATGCAGCCGAATTTGGCGGCTCCAATGTTATAAATGAAAACGATATTCCATCACAGGATGTGCCTTGGAATAACAAATCCTATTCTATTCAGATAACAGTACCTCCATTGGCAACTGTATATATTCAGTTGAAAAAGGAGCGTCCCCTAAAAGGCAAGACTGTATCTGAAAAGCAGGCAATTGTAGAGGCAGAGGTTGTGGAACCAAAGGCTGAGGCGAAGAAAAAATCAACTCGGACTAGAACAAACACAGCTAAAAAGACTGCTGAGGAGAAGAAGCCAGCAGCGAAAAAGACTGCTACAGCCAAGAAGGCTGCTCAGGAGGAAGAGGCAGAGAAAAAGGCAGTAGCGAAAAAGCCAGCTGCTAAGAAAACTGCAACCAAAACTACAGCAAAAACAGCTACCAAAAAGACAACTGCCAAGACAAAAACTGCCAAGACAGCTGCCAAAGCTGTGCCAGAGGCAACTGAGGCGGAGACCAAGCCAAAGCGCCGTGGTCGTCCACCTAAGAAAAAGCCAGAGGCATAAGCATAGTAGTGTTTCGCTAAAAGGGGTTATAGGTATGGTGCAAGGGCACTAGAAAGAAGGTTTGTTATGAAGGTATTGTACGTAGCTTCAGAGGCTGTTCCATTTATTAAGACAGGAGGATTGGCAGATGTTGCTGGTTCCCTGCCTAAGGAGCTGGCAAAGCTGGGGGTTGATGCCAGAGTAATCCTGCCAAAGTACAGCAAGATTGCTGAGGAATATAAAGCCAAGATGACACATGTAGGACATATTTTTGTACCTGTGTCTTGGCGTCACAAATATGCTGGCGTAGATATGCTGAAGCAGGATGGAGTTACCTATTATTTTGTAGATAACGAGGATTATTTCAAGCGTGATGGCCTCTATGGCTATGGCGACGACGCGGAGAGATTTTCCTTCTTCTCCCGTGCGGTACTGAACCTTCTGCCTTTACTGGATTTCTTCCCAGATGTAATCAATTCCAATGATTGGCATGCTGCTCTGGTTAATGTTCTGCTGAAGCTGGAGCATCAGGGGGATGAAAGATATGAGAATATCAAGACAGTATTCTCCATTCATAACCTGAAATATCAGGGTGTCTTTGACAAGAATGTTATGGATGATGTACTAGGCCTGGATTGGAAGTATTTCAACAATGGTGATTTGGAGTTTAACGATTCGGTGAACTTCATGAAGGGCGGCATTGTTTATGCTGACGTGGTTGCCACAGTTAGCCGTACCTACGCCCAGGAAATTCAGTATCCATATTTTGGTGAGCAGCTGGATGGCTTGCTGAGAACCCGGGGAGACAAAATAGCTGGTATCGTTAATGGTATTGACTATGATGTTTATAACCCTGAGACTGACAAGAATCTCTTTGTCAACTACGGGCCTAAGACCTTGGCCATGAAGAATGAGAACAAGGTTAAGCTGCAGGAACAGCTGGGATTGCCAGTGGATAGAAATGTTCCTATGATTGGCTTGGTTTCCCGTCTGGTAGCAGCCAAGGGCCTGGATTTGATTGTCCGGATTATGGATGAGCTGCTACAGGCTGAGGAGTGCCAGTTTGTACTGCTAGGCACTGGTGACAAGCAGTATGAGGATTGGTTCCGGGGATTGCAGTGGCGTTTGCCTCAGAAGGTTTCTGCCAATATCCGCTTCTCCAATGAGCTGGCCCAGAGAATCTATGCAGGTGCAGATATGTTCCTGATGCCATCAGAGTATGAACCTTGCGGCTTGGGACAGCTGATTGCTCTCCGCTATGGTACTGTGCCTATTGTCCGGGCTACTGGCGGCTTGAAGGATACTGTAACCTCCTTTAATAAGTACACTGGTCAGGGTAATGGTTATAGCTTCAACAATATCAATGCCCATGATATGCTCTTTACCATTAAGACTGCTTTGGCAGATTTCAGAGATCCAAATATCTGGCAGCATGTGGTGAAGAATGCTATTGCTAGTGACTTTAGCTGGCATAAATCTGCTCAGGAATACATGAATTTGTATAATAGCCTGATTCCAGAGAAGCCTGCTGAATAAGCCTAATATGGAATGAATTGAAAAGGGGCTGTTGCTTGATGATTTTTTATCAGGCGACAGCCTTTTTTGTATATCTTTTTTGCATAAAGTTTTTTTAATAGTGACTTTTTTTTTGCTCTATTTTGTACTATAATTAAAAGTTGAACGAAATTCATTTTTGGACTAATAAGGAAGAAATTTTCTCCTTGAAATAGCTGGAGACGGAGGCTGATATGTATCCTATAAATATATGTATGAAGGGCTGTCAAGCGGCTATCTTTGGGGGAGGAGCTGTGGCTCTCAGGAAGCTGGCACGATTGTTGGAGGAGCAGGCCAAGGTGGTTCTGGTGGCTCCAGAGCTGGTGCCGGAGCTGCAAGCTTTAGTGGAGAGCCTGCCAGAGGATAGGCTTGTGTGGCATCAGATGACTAATAGAGACTTTGACTGGGAAGCCAGTCACTTCCGTCTGGTATTTGCGGCTACAGATAGCCGAGAGGTGAATCATGAGATTGGCCAGATGGCTCATGGTCATGGGGCACTGGTAAATGATATTACGGCCCCAGAGGAATGTGATTTTCAGGTGCCAGCTCGTATATGTCGAGGGCAATTGGAGCTAACAGCTTCTACAGGTGGTGCCAGTCCGGCTTTTGCCAGACTGCTGCGGCAGGATCTGGAAAAGCGCTACCATGAGGGCTTTGGTCAGTTTTTGGATTGGCTGGGGGAGATGCGGCAGGCGCTGTGGCGCAGGGAGCCGGATACGGTGAAGCGGCAGGGGCTGTGGCGTCAGGCTATGACACCGGAGATTTTTAACTATATTCTTGATGAGAGATTGGAACAGGCAAAGGATGAAATCAGAAGAAAGATTGGTTGTGCTGGGGCTGAATCATCGGACAGCTCCTGTGGAGATTCGCGAAAAATTTAGTATAGATAAAGACAAACTGCAGATGGTATTGGCCAATACAGATCAGATTGCTGGCCTTAAGGAGGCAGTGGTGCTGTCCACCTGCAACCGCAGCGAGATATATGCTGTGGTGGAGCTGGAGGGGGATATTGCTCCTGTGGTGGCTCTGTGGCAGGAGCTGGTAGATATTCCTATGAATAGAGAGTTCCGTCAGCAGTATACCTATGAGTTCTGGGGGGAGCAGTGTATTGAGCATCTTCTGCTGGTGGCTGCCAGTCTGGATTCTCTGGTTATTGGGGAGGGGCAGATATTGAGCCAGGTGAAGCATGCCTATGCAGCTGCCCTGGAGAATGGTGCTACGGATACCATGCTGAACCTTTTGTTCCATCGGGCTATTGCTACTGGCAAAAGGGTGCGGACAGAAACCAGAATTGCCTATAGTGCTGTATCTGTCAGCTATGCGGCAGTGGAGCTGGCCAAGAATATTCTAGGAGGCTTGGATGGTTGCCGGGTACTGTTATTTGGCGCAGGCAAAATGGCGGAGCTGACGGCTACCCATTTGCTAAGTCAGGGTGCTCCAAAGCTTTTTGTGGCCAACCATCATATTGAGCGGGCCTTGTCTCTGGCAGAGAGATTTCAGGGACAAGCTGTGCCTTGGACAGAGGTATATGAAATGGTGGGGGATATGGATATTATTATTACCTCCACTGGCGCCCCTCATTATGTTATTCGGCCTAGGGAAATGGCCAAGGCTATGGCTGGCCGCAGACAACAAAAGGATATTAATGGAGTCAAGGCAAGGCCTTTGATTCTGATAGATATAGCGGTACCTCGGGATGTGGATCCAGAGGTGGGACAGCTGGCAGGGGTTGACCTGTTTAATATTGATGATTTGGAATCTGTGGTGGATGAGAATCTGCAGCAGAGGCAGCAGGAGGCTGTGGCGGCTCGTGAGATTGTAGAGGAGGAGGTTCATAATCTGCTGGATAGATACCAGTATCTGGGTATGCAGCCGGTTATGAGCAGACTTAGGGACAAAGCGGAGCTGATTCGCCGGACAGAGCTAAAGCGGGCTATGCGGAAGCTTCATGACCTGCCCGAGGAAGATGTACGGATTGTAGAGAATATGACCAAGATGCTGGTGCGGAAGCTGCTGCGGGAACCTATGAGCAGCCTTCACGATGCCATTGGCACACAGCAGGAGCAGGAGCTAAAGGGTGCTATGGAAAACCTGTTTCAGCTGGAAAGTATGGGAAATGAGGTGGATGCAGATGCATAAGCAAAAGCTGGTGGTAGGTACTAGAAGCAGTCAGCTGGCTTTGTGGCAGGCAGATTTTGTTATTGGGGAGCTGAAGAAAAAATACCCTGAGCTGGTGGTGGAAAAAAGCTTAATGACCACCAAGGGAGATAAGATTCTTAATGCTCCTTTAGCCAAGATTGGTGGCAAGGGTCTTTTTACCAAGGAGCTGGAAACAGCTATGCTGGAGGGTGAGATTGATATTGCGGTGCACAGCCTGAAGGATATGCCGGTAGTGGTACCAGAGGGGCTGGTGATTACAGCTATTACCAAGAGGGCAGATCCTGGGGATGCCTTTGTCAGCCCTAAGTATGAAAGCTTTCAGCAGCTGCCTGCAGGGGCCAAGGTAGGCACCTCCAGTCTGCGGCGGAAGGCACAGCTTCTCCATGCCAGACCGGATTTGCAGATTGAGGATTTGCGAGGCAATGTAAATACCCGCCTGCGGAAAATGGAGGAGGAAAATTTTGATGGCATTATTTTGGCCTGTGCTGGGCTGAAAAGACTGGGCTTTGGGGACAAAATCCGTCAGGTACTGCCTCAGACCATGTGTCTCCCGGCTGTTGGGCAGGGGGCTTTGGCGATTGAATGCCGTCAGGCTGATAAGGAAACAAGGGAGCTGCTGGAGTTCCTGAATGATAGATGTACCAGATTGTGTACAGAGGCTGAGCGGGGGTTCCTGGCTGCTGTTGAAGGTGGCTGTCAGGTGCCTGTAGGCGTCCATGCTGTATCAGCAGAGACCGGTATCCGGGTGGAGGCTGTGATAGCATCTCTGGATGGCAGTACTCTGTTGCGGGATGCTCTGGAGGCTGAAGTAAAGGATGCTCAGGAGGCTAGAGCTGTTGGTGTTAATCTGGCAGAAAAGCTGTTGGCTAGAGGCGGCAGAGAGATTCTGCGGTCTATCGGGATAGAAGTATAAATTATAGGAGGATGGATTTGACTATGAATGGTAAGGTATTTCTGATAGGAGCAGGTCCAGGGGACTACAAGCTGTTGACATTGAAGGCCTGTGGCTGTCTTGGTAATGCTGATGTGGTGGTATATGACCGTCTGGCTGATGACAGAATATTGGGATATGCACCAGAGGGAGCAGAGCTTATCTATGTAGGCAAGGCTTCCAGCCAGCATACTATGCCACAGGAAAAAATCAATCAGCTTTTGGTGGATTTGGCCAAGGAGGGCAAGACTGTGGTTCGTCTCAAAGGTGGCGATCCCTTTGTTTTCGGCCGAGGTGGTGAGGAAGCTTTGCTGCTAGCGGAAAACAATATTTCCTTTGAGATTGTGCCGGGCATCACCTCTGCCATTGCAGTGCCTGCTTATGCAGGGATTCCTGTTACCCATAGAGGGGTAGCGGCTTCCTTTGCGGTGGTAACTGGTCATGAAGATCCTACCAAGGCGGATTCAGATATTAACTGGCCACAGCTGGCAACAGCTACGGATACGTTGGTATTCCTGATGGGTGTGGCCAACCTGCCTAAGATTACCGCCAAGCTAATGGAAAATGGTCGTAGCGGAGATACGCCTGTGGCTATTATCCGTTGGGGCACCAAGGCTCAGCAGCAGGTATGGACCTCTACTGTGGCTGAGGCAGCAGAGATGGCCAAAAGAGAGGGGATTAAGCCACCATGTATCTTCCTGGTAGGCAATGTGGTGAACCTGCGTGAACAGCTGGCTTGGTTTGATGGGGCCGAGAAGCCTTTACAGGGAAAGAGGATTCTGGTAACTCGTGCCAGAGCACAGGCTTCTCAGCTGACGACAGGCCTGGAGGAGCTGGGGGCTGAATGTTTTGAGGCTCCTGCTATCAAGATTGTACCTCCTGACGACAATGGCAAGGCTCTGGATGAGGCTATTGGTCATTTGGCTGATTATGACTGGGCTATCTTTACCTCTGTTAATGGAGTGGAGTATTTCTTCCGCAGATTACAGCAGGCTGGACAGGATACCCGCAGTCTGGGGGGAGTTTCCATCTGCGCTATTGGCAGCAGTACGGCAGAGGCATTGCAGAGCTATGGTATTATGGCTGATGTGGTGCCAGCAGATTTCACAGCTGAGGGGGTTCTAGCCGCACTCTATGGCAAGCTGAAGGCTGGAGATAAGGTATTGCTGCCAAGGGCAGCTGTGGCTCGCAATGTACTGCCAGAGGAGCTGTCCCAGCAGGGGATTGATGTAACAGTGGTGCCTGCTTACAAGACTGAGGCAGGGGATGCTGACAAGTATCTGGTAACCAAGATGCTGTCTGATGGTGATCTGGATATGGTGACCTTTACCAGCTCATCTACGGTAAAGAATATTGTGAAACTGCTGGGAGACCAGGCTGTTGATTTGCTAAAGAATGCTAAGATTGCTGCCATTGGGCCTATTACTGCAGAAACCTGCCGTCAGCAGGGATTGCAGGTGGATGTTCAGGCAGAGGAATATACTATTGCTGGTTTGATAAAAGCTATAAAGGAGTCTTTTTAATCATGGAAAATTCATTTGAGCAGAAACTGCGTCCTCGCCGCATGAGAATCAATGAAAATGTGCGGGCTATGGTGCGGGAAACCAATATTTCTGTTAAGGATTTTGTTTATCCTATCTTTGTGGTGCCAGGGGAAAATATCAAGGAAGAAATTCCAAGTATGCCAGGCTGCTATCATTTGTCTGTGGATAAGGCAGTGGAGCTGGCTAGAGAGATTTCTGCTCTGGGGATTCCCAGCGTGGAGGTTTTTGGCCTGCCTGAGTACAAGGATGCCATTGGTTCCAGTGCCTGGGATATGACCTCTCCTGTTCAGCGGGCTATTCAGGCTATCAAGGCCAAGGTGCCTGAGCTGGTAATTGTGGGAGATGTGTGCCTGTGCCAGTATACAGACCACGGTCATTGCGGTGAGCTGTGTGGTCATTATGTGGACAATGATGCTACCTTGAAGCATCTGCAGAAGGTAGCTGTCAGCCAGGCTGAGGCTGGGGCAGATATTATTGCTCCTTCAGATATGATGGATGGCCGGGTGGCTGCTATTCGTCAGGCTCTGGATGATAAGGGCTTTATTAACACCTCTATTATGTCCTATGCGGTAAAATACGCTTCTGGCTACTATGGACCTTTCCGGGATGCGGCAGATTCTGCCCCACAGTTTGGGGACCGTCGGTCTTATCAGATGGACCCTGCCAATAGCCGTGAGGCTATGAAGGAGGTTGAACTGGATCTGGCTGAGGGTGCAGATATTATTATGGTAAAGCCAGCGCTGGCTTATCTGGATGTGGTGCGCCAGGTGCGGGATTCTATTAACCGTCCTGTGGCTGTATATAATGTCAGCGGTGAATATGCTATGGTAAAGGCTGCTGCAGCTAATGGCTGGATTGATGAAAAGCGGATTGTGCTGGAGACCTTGACTAGCATGAAGCGGGCAGGAGCAGATATTATTATTACCTATCATGCTATTGATGCTGCCAAGTGGCTAAAGGGCTAATTAGCTGGGTGGTTTCAGGTATTGTAGGGAATTTGCGGGGAATCCGAGGAGGAAAATTTGAATGTTGAATCTTGAAAAATCTGTGGCGGCTTTTGCTGAGGCTAAAAAGCTGATGCCAGGTGGCGTTAATAGTCCGGTTCGTTCCTATAGAAGTGTGGACTGCAACCCGCCATTTATTGCTAGAGCAGAGGGCAGTCATATCTATGATATTGACGGCAATGATTATATTGATTATGTAGGCTCCTGGGGGCCTATGGTGGTGGGCCATGCTAATCCCCAGGTAGTAAAGGCTCTGCAGGAGGCTGCCACCAGAGGTACCAGCTATGGTGCGCCTACGGTGATAGAGTCCCAGCTGGCCAAGAAGGTTATGGAGGTTTATCCATCCATTGAGGTTATCCGCATGGTAAACTCTGGTACAGAGGCTACCATGAGCGCTTTGAGATTGGCTAGAGGCTATACTCATCGCAACAAGATTGTGAAGTTTATTGGCTGTTATCATGGTCATAGTGATAGCCTGCTGGTAAAGGCTGGCAGCGGTATGGCTACCTTTGGTGTGCCTGATAGCCCTGGGGTTACTCCAGGCACTGCTCAGGATACCATTACCATTCCTTATAATGATTTTGAGGCGGTAAAGGAAGTTTTCTCTGAGCAGGGACAGGAAATTGCAGCTATAATAGTGGAGCCTGTGGCTGGTAATATGGGCTTGGTACTGCCAAAGCCTGGCTATTTGGATTTGCTGCGGAAGGTTACAGAGGATAATGGTGCTCTGTTGATTTTTGATGAGGTTATGTGCGGCTTCCGGGCTTCTCTGGGTGGAGCTCAGGCAGCCTACGCTATTAAGCCAGATTTGACCTGTCTGGGCAAGATTATTGGCGGCGGTCTGCCTGTGGCTGCCTACGGCGGTCGTCGGGGAGATAATGGAGCAGGTTTCCCCTGCTGGCCCTGTATA
>DAVZJH010000013.1:0-34707 GCA_052272885.1 Anaerovibrio sp.
TAACTGGATAAAAAATAGGTGTTATATAATTTAATGCCGTAAGAAAAACTGTATATAAATATTTCAAATCTCGAAAAAATACAACTCCCGCTGACATAATTAGTCCTACGCCTATACTAAATATAAGAATATATATCATAGCCAATGGTAACAATAATAACGTAAGATGAAATTCTACACCTGTTATTATCATGACAAAAAATAATGCACATAATGAAAGCAATATACTGGTAAACGATGACAATACTCTTGATAATGGAAAAATGTATTTTGGTAAATAAACCTTTTTTATCAATGCTGCTCCATCTAAAATCGCCCCCAACGCCATGCTTGTAGCTTCCGCAAAAAAACTGTATATTAGTTGACCCGCCAAGAGATAAACTGGATAATTTGGTATATCAAATCTAAAAACAGTCGAAAAAACTATCGTCAAGATTATCATCATCAACAATGGATTTAAGATACTCCAAAAATATCCAAGTACACTTCTGCGGTATTTTACTTTTAAATCTCTCTCCACCAGCAACTGTAAAAGCCAGCGATATTTAAATAAATTGCTTAGATTTTCCTTCAGTGTCATCTTTAACCTCTTTAAAATAATCCTCACAAGTTTTTATAAACTCTATTACCTGTTGTTCTCCATAGGTTTCCAATTTTTTTAAGTCTTCTATACACAAATTTCTAGTCTTAATTGCAAAATCAACTTCTGATTCTGTATCACCATAGGCTACTCCATATCCAGTTTCTCCATTTCCCAAATAGTCATTACGTGTTTTATCTTTTTCTAATACAACAATTGGAATGGCACCACAGACTGCTGCGATAATTCCATAAAAAGTTTGTGTATCATATAAGTAGCAATATTTGCATCTATTTAGAATTTTTACCTTTTTACGCTCTGACAAATTATCTATTACTGGTCCAATAAAATTTGAAGGCAAATCTTTTCTGTTTTTTCCTTTGCGCAATATATAACAAACACCCTGCCTATCACCCAAATTAGTCTGTTTATACATCCCAAAATCAAAATAACTAAATCCAAGCCTTCTTCCTTGAGGGTTTAACTGGCTATCGTTAAAAATATCCCTATAGCAAAAAAACAAATCATTATTGCCAAATGCCTTATCATCATGAAATTTATTAAAATATAAAAGCCATCTAACAACTTTTTGAGCATGCAATGGATTTCCATATACAATTTCCGGATATACTACAACTACATCAGATGGAACTTTAAATCCATACCAACGCTTGATGTTTTTTATGGGCGAATAAAAGAAATTTTCAAAAGGATCTACAAAACCAATGCCTGCCAATAGCTTGAAAACATAGTATGCAACGAAATCTGCAATATTATAACATAACCATATAAACCAAGATAAAAATGTACGTTTACTTGAAAAACAACCTCTACATATTAGAAACACACTTGCCTCGTGACCCTGATCTTGTAGATATTGACAAAGCCTATGTAAGACTATAGAGCCACCACTATGTTGTCGTGGAGAAACAATTATGAATTTCACTTTTCAATCACCTAAATCACCATTTTAATTTGAAGGCTATAAACTTGATAAAGTCAAAGAATACTACTTTGATTAAACACATCATCCCATATGATAAACCTACTCGTTTTATTTTGTATTTAAATAGTTTAATCCCCTCACCAGTGGCTCCACCAAATTTTTTTGCTAGCCACGTATTCTCTCTATGAAATCTTCCCATAGCCTTATATCTATGCCACATCCACAACCAATCAGGTTCATGGGAATGTCTTACCTTAGCTTCTGCAACATATGCAACGTTATATCCTTGCAGCAATAATTTTCCTCCTACATACATATCTTCGCAGATACTAATTTTTGGAAAACCACCTATTTCTATCAATGCCGATACTCTATAAGCAGCAAAAGAATCGGATATAAAAGCAGTTTTTATTCCCTGTACTGATGCATCAGCTATGGATTTTAATTGACTTTCTGCTGGATAATTGAACTCTCTGTCTACAGCTGCATAAACGCTAGCGTTCTCATGAGGTATTTGCCTGCCATAAGCAGCTGCTACATTCTCATTTTCAAAAACTGACAGCAATTTTTTCAAGCTATCTCTCTGTGGTATTCTTATATCCTGAGTAACAAATATAACTATATCCAAGGCAGGATTTTGATCCAATATGATATTTACAGCTTGTTGCCGAGTACCTCCATGTGAAAAAGATTCTTTTTGAATACTTATTACAGTCCAGTCAAATTCCTCGCCTATCTTTTTGGTATCATCCGTAGAACTGGAATCTATGATTAATTTATACTTAGGTTGCAGACTTTGCTGTGAAAGTTCTTCTAGTAGCTTTGCAAATTCTGTTCCTGCATTATAGGTTGGTATCACGATAGCTGCTTGCAACAACTCCGTCTTTTTATGTTTCATGTTACATTAATAAGCTCCTTTTTGAGTGACTACAGCGGCAATGGTATGATACAAATACTTCAAATCTATCCACAAGCTCCAATTTCTTACATACCATGTATCCATCTTTACTCGTTCTTCATAAGTTGTATCACTTCGCCCACTAACCTGCCAAACACCCGTTATACCTGGTCTAACCATCAAGTATTCTTCCTTATTTTCTCCATACTTTTCTAGTTCTGCCTGTACCACTGGGCGAGGCCCTACCAGAGACATTTCTCCTTTAAGAACATTGAATATCTGAGGCAGCTCATCTAAACTGGTCTTTCGTAGAATTGCACCTAGTTTGGTTACTCTGGGGTCATTTGTCAGCTTAAAATTGTTTTGCCATTCTATTCTGGCCTGAGGATTATTTTTTAGATATTCTTGCAACACCTTCTGTGCATCAGGTATCATGGTCTGGAATTTATAGCAAGAAAAGAGCTTGCCATTCCTGCCTACCCTTTGATGAGTAAATATAACCTTCCCCCTATTATCTATAGCTACACATATACACAATGCCAAAAATATAGGCGAAATCAGTATTGTGCCTATAGCTGTCACTACCATGTCAAAGACAAATTTTAAACATCTGTTATACCATCGGGAGAGATTATTCTTGCTTTTGATAATGATTAACTGCTCTACAAAAAGTGTACTAATTTCCACACTACCTAAAGGAGAACCTACCAACCCCGGTGTAAACAAAATAGTATCTGTCAGGTGTTGTATGCTGTACAGCATCTGCTTCAATTTTTTCTCTGATAATCCGGGTGCAGCCATGATCAAGGTGCGTACACCTAACTGCGAAATTATTTTTGCTGCATCTCCAAAACCTCCTAAAAGGGGATATTCTCTAGGTAGCTGAAAAGATACAGGGTGATCATCCAAAATACCTACCACTCTGTAGTTATAACAATTATCCTGTCTAAATCTATTCAAAAGCATCTCTGCTGTTTTGCCAGCTCCCACTAGCAAGACAGGTTCTTGAATAGCTGGCAACTTTTTCAACAACACCTCCAGTATGTTTCGCAGCAAACCTATATACAAAATCATTGTTACAAAAAAGCATACTGCATAGTATCTAGATACCTGCATACTATTACGCATTAAGAAAATCACCAGCATGTACATCAGCATAGACACACAGCATCCTTTACCTGTATCTCTGATAACTTCTAAAGTTGGCCTGTTAAATTTATAGCTGTCGCTTATTGACAAAATCAGTATAAACATCCCCGGAATATACAAATATTGATAATCCCATGGTAGAATCATCATTTGGCTGGCCTGTACTCTAAATAATTTCTGAAAAATCAGGGCCGTTTTTTCGGCCGTTATCACAGCCATATAGTCTGATAAAATATGAAACAACATAAATATTTTAGGCCGCCAGGCCTGACCAATTCTTAAATTCTGTTGCAAATCAAAACTCCTAGGTGGTTATTTTTTCAGTAAATTTATACTTATCGGATGTAATAACTTGGTAAAACCTAGTTCCTCTTGTAGTATCTTTTGAACCCCAATAATTACAAGGTTTGTAAGAAAGGCGCATTGAGAACAATGAAATATGTATTTATAGAAAAATGACTTGCAAAATTAGCCATGTAGCAGATTTTGCAGGTCATTTTTTTATTTTAAACTTTTGCATGATATAATCGGATGTGTTTGCAAATTCGATTATATCTACATTACTCACTTACACTTTTTGGTGCCAGTTGAAATCACCTACCAAGAATAGGTTACTTTCGCCATTATTCGCTGGTCGTCCGTATCGTAATCAACGCCAGCGCCCATATATTTTCCACTTTTGCTGATTTTCCACTGGTGGGTATAACCCACAGTCTTTTCAGCAGGGTAGTATTCTATGGTGTTGATGTGCTTTTTGTAGGCCTGTACATTGTACTGGTTCAGATTAACCGTCGTGTTCTTATCCAGTTTGTCAAGCTCTACGGCCTCGTCTGGGTGGTCTTTATCAGTCACTATAGAGAAGTCTGCCTTTTCCTGCTTACTAGCCTTTTCTGAAGCCTCTTGTGCCTTATCGCCTGTGGTCTGAATAATATATACCGGTTCCTTTTCAGTCACCCTGATTTCCCTGATAGTTTCAGACACCTGCTTGTTCTGCCCACTGTCTAATTTGAGGCGGGCGTTGTCCGCAGCTTTTTCAACCCCTGTCGATGTTTCTGCCTGCTGCTGTGTCATAGGCGTTATAGGCTCGGGGGCTTGCTTCAAAGTATTCGTCAAAGCAATAGCGATACATAACAGAACAAAACCAATTACCAAAATTTTAAAAACGCCTTCGAAGATGTTTTTATTTTCTATGTACCAATCATTAAATTTCTTGATTTTCTTCCACATAGTTCCTCCATGTTGCATATGTGGTGGCAGCCTAAGCCACCGCCACACACCATTACACTAATTCTGTTTGTACCAGTTGGCTTTCCCTCGCAACACATCACCACCACGCGTACCGTTTGTGGACCACGGGTTGTATGCTGGACTTTCAGCAGTACCAAGGTACTCTAAATCTCCCCTGGTATCGCCGTCTTTGTAGCTATCGTTCCACCATGCGTAAGGATTATGAGTACCGATACCGCCGTCCTCATTGTTGGCAGCCTCGCCATGTGTCATAACATGCTGCTTGTCGATAGTCAGCCACCAACCTGTGGCCACAGCATTGATTACCTGAGCCATCACTTCAATTTGTTTTGCGGTAGGCGGATAAGAGCCAAGGTCAGCAGAACCAGCTCCATACGCACAGCACAAAGCAATCCCTAAAGAACCACTATTTCTTCGCCATGTGTGGCTCTTTGTTTCTGCGAAATCAGTAGTAGAAACGTAAATTTTACCATCGCCGGTGATGTTTATATGATATTCAGGGAATACCGTGTCGTATTTACCCGCTGTCCAATGCAGGTAAATTTTAGGTTCACGTCCTTGCTTTTTAGCCTCTCTCCATATTTCTTCCCTACTGTGCGCAGCCATGCTTTCAATTTCATCAAGTGTTACTACTCTGTTCATTTGCGACCTTCCTTTCCGGATCTAACTTGTCTTAATGTCTGCTTTAGTTTCTGTGGCACTGGCAGCCCTACATTAGCAGCATTTTCAGTAATAGATAAACATTCATTTGCTAAATAGAAATACAGGATCATCGGCATTACTGCTTGCATTCCTGTAGTTTCGTCAACAATGTGCCCCATAGCTACCATCAGAAGTATAATGACCTTTTTCACTATGCCTCTTGCGCCTGTTTCGCTGTCCAGCGTCATATCTGGATTATTGTATGCAGCCGCCAC
The DNA here is from genome assembly GCA_052272885.1 of Anaerovibrio sp. Taxonomy (GTDB): domain Bacteria; phylum Bacillota; class Negativicutes; order Selenomonadales; family Selenomonadaceae; genus Anaerovibrio. The sequence goes on from DAVZJH010000013.1 coordinate 5,739, forward strand.
ACCAGATACATAATCTATAATCATGGCTATGATTAAGAATTCCAGCTGATTGGTCCATCCTCCATACAAATGAGTCAACATCAGTCCAGCCAAGCTACCTGCACCTCCAACAATTGCCTCCTGTCCAGTAGGAGCTATTCCCTTTAATATCATGCTTACATCATTCATTTACTCCACCCCTAAAATATAATTATACTCATCAAGGGTAATTGTGCCTTTTTCCACCCTTTTCGATAATTCTTCTTTTGTAATCTTGCCTTTCTTGTACAAGTTCATGATTACAGTAGCAATCGTTCTCATTACAATACCCCCTCTTCAATTAGCTGGAGCGTGTACTCTTCGACAATATCAGCTTCACGTTTCAGCTCAATTTCATCAATCCGCTGGATAAGCAAATATTCACTGTTTGTAACAGTGCACTCTTCACACGAATAGCTTTTTTCTCCGTCATTAGATACCTCTTCTTTGATGTTTCGCCTTATGATGTATCTCTCGTCTACAGTTTTTTCAGCTTCTAATGGTTTCTCTTTAGCATATGATTTATTCCACATTTTCTTTTACTCCTTTCATGAGAGCTTATGATGTGGCAACAGGCTGGCACATCGACAACATTAGCTATGTATTTTTCATAAGCTTTATATGTATCATAATGGCCAAATCTGCCACTATACGACACAGCTCTTCTGGCATTGAATAGTGTAATCTTTTTCTTTTTGCTCATTCTTCTAACAGCTCTGATAGAACGCAAGAATATTTTAGGTGCTAGAACGATCTTCTCAGGAGTTATTGTTGCTCCTATAAACCTAATACTGACTTTTGAAAATCTGTGTATCTGTGGTTTTCTTTTTAATGTTAGTTTTATCCCTGCCAGGTAGTTTTCTATTTTTTCTACAATTCGTTTTAACTTGCGTTTGTTGGAATGAAATAATAACATGTCATCGTTATAGCGTATATAATATGGTGCTCCTTCAGCTTTTATCACATTATCCAGAGGCGTTAGCAATGTATTGGCGAGCCACGGACTTGTATATAACCCTATTGGAGCGCCTCTTTTTATAACCGTCCCGTCTTGTTTGATAATTTTATTACCCCGCAAGATATGAGCAAACAGGAATAATATTTTTTTGTCTCGTATCATCCGCCTGAGCTGATGAAAGACTTTTGACGGCCGCAGCGTATTGAAAAATTGTTTTATATCAAGCACTACATGATACTTTACATTCTTTCTATCTTTAACTGCTTTACGGATATACTTTATGGCGTACTCTACACCCCGTCCTGGAATGCTTGCGCATGAATATTGATAAAATCGCTTCATCAGCACTGGTGCTACAACATTCATGATTGCATGATGTACTACTTGCTCATTCACGAAGTCCGGACATACTATTTCTCTTTTTTTTAGTTGGATGCCATCGTTAATGACTTTTACAGTATGTATCTCCTGTGGTCGCCACGTCCCTTTTTGTACTTCGTTTAGTTTTTGATAAGCTATATACTTTGAATTTTTTAGAGTTTTTATAACTATGCGTTTTTTTCTTTTTCCGACAGCCGCTTTCTTAATTGCCAGCTCGAAGTTTTCATGCGTTACTACTTTTTTAAAAAGATTACTTTCAGTATTCATTGTTCCTCTCTTATAGCCTCACAGCTATTCAGCTTGCCTACTAAGCTGTGTCCTTGCGGCTTATTTTCCCTCAAAGGAGTGCGGAAAAGTGCGGGTATTGTTTTTTTAGAGGATTATCTATAAGATAGCGCAGCGCCAATGTTCCAGTTCGCATAGCCAGGGGCGTTATTCACGTTGAAAGCAAAGGGGCCAGAGACAGCCCCATTGTTCACAGCTCCGCCACGAATGAGGGCGCGACACCCACACAATCCCAAAGTATTCGATTATATATTATTGCAGGGAGAGGGTTCCCCCTGCACCCTCTCATACAGGATGATATGAGAGCGCAGCGCCAACGCCCCAGCACGCATAGCCAGGGGCGTGATTCACGCCGAAAGCAAAGGGGCCAGAGACAGCCCCACTGACCACAGCCCCGCCACGAACGAGGGCCATCAGGCCTCCAGCACTATAACCGCCATCACAATACCACGTTGTAGATGTCCCCGTTGCTGTCGTTGCGTCACCTACATACTTAGTAACGGCTTTTGGTATTGTGATGCCATACTTCGATGCCTGTACATCCATAATGTACGAACCACTCATTGCTGGTACTTTCATGCTGGTATTAATATATCCCTCGCCAGTTGTATTGTAATTTTCAGTTGTGCTGCCGTCGCCAGTATTTTTCGCCATTTTCACCAGCACTTCGTAGTTATTTGTAAGCAAGCCGACTACTCTTCTCCAGCAGTGGCCATACCAGTTTTCCATACCGAAGAACTTCGTCGCAAATATAGATGTTTTATAATGCCCAAAAAACATCCCCTTTTTATTTGATGTTCCTATATTATGAGTTAATCCACTGCCAGAGCCACAGCTATATCCAATAGACATAGCAAAATTTAACCTATTTGTTACAAGTACACCTAGACAGTTTATTAAATCTGTATCCGCCCAGGTTTCGATATTCCACCCTGTGCCATTCGCTTTCGCGTATGACATTTCTTGTGTCATATTAGTGCTAGCAGTCCTCTTGACTGCTCCTGTACCCGTTCCATCTGTCCCCGTAGATAAAGACCGCATTTGCCCGGACACCACTAGCCCTTCATAAATTGGAGTATAGAAATGTTCTTCGTAGCTTCCATCCTGCTTAATGCAGCTGTAGCACTCAAAATCGTCATCCAGCTTTTCTGAGCAAAAATATACAGAATATGAGTTTAACTCATTAACAACTTTTACAAAAATTTTCCCCCATTCCATCATCATCTCACCATCATAGCTGGTATTAGAGATATTGTTATTAGGTGAGCCATCTTCTTTTAGATTGTAGTCGTTCTTATCAAGGTAATAGTCAACTACCCCGCTGTGTTTCAATGCACACGGCTTCGGCATAAATGGAGCATCTTCCCAGTCGCCCCAATCGAGCGCATTATCAGCAACATCTGCAGCAAACACCATTTTTAACGGTTTGTAATTATAATTATCCGTGTTAGGAATTTTCTGCACACATGTAGACTCTACAGCATCGTTTTTATTTACAGTGTATCCATAAAGCCAAAATCCGAATTTATTTAACTCATGAGTAGATATGCCACCGCTCGACGATGTTGGAAAAGCTTTGTACATCCACTCTTCTGCGGTTTCATTTGTATCCGTTAGTGGTGTTTGCTTATGCTTATCCCGTACATTGACAACCGCTACAACTGTACCGTCTGTAATGCTTTTAGGATAGCTTCTTTTTTTCTTTACAATTACAGTTTTTGCCCAGTTGGCAGTAGTATCCTCTGGATCTCTCCAGTATAGCTTTACCTGCTCTTTTAAAGAATCTGCTAGTATTTCACGTTCAATGCGGCGATGTGTGCACCATCCAAGCACTCCATCACCACCGCCACCTGCTTTTTCTACCAATTCCTTTAAATCATCAGACAGTTTTTCAGTAGTTATGGCTTTTTCTGCTATTTTTGCCCCCGTAACAGCTCCATCTGCCAGTTTTTCGCTGGTTACAGCTCCTGTTGCAATACCTCCTTTTTCCACAGGTTGCCCAACACTTCCATCATTTTTATGGCTATTAATTTTTTCAATAGCCTCTGCTGGATCATCGTCTAGCGTTAATAAAATCATTTTTAAACCTCCTCCATGCGTCAGAATCTGACACATTTAATATCCTCTGATGATTATTTTCTGAAGCAAGCCAGCTATCCGGTTTCCGTCTGCATCAAGTACAGATACATCGGCGCTGTTTAGGCCTATTTTTTCAATATAGCATGTGCATTGCTTCCCCTTTAAATCCTCAGTATATGCTGAGACTGATTTCACTTCCTTGAAATCATGTACAAATTGTATATGTGTAGCACTGTCTGCCGGCAGACGAATATTTTCTATAATTTCTTCAATATCCGGTACATCAATTGCCACATATACTCTTCTAATAAATACTGTCCCTTTACCATCCAAAGACTCTGCTTTTATTCGAACCTGTACATATCGCCCAGCAAACTGCGTTACTGTGTCAGGCATCCACTCACTCCAATCCTTGCCGTCGATAGATGTGCGGTATTCAGTTACATACCTACCAGCTCCGGCCACATACCCATCTACAGATATATTGACGAAAGTAGAATTCATGTAGCGAACCTTGACAAATTCAAGTTTGGTTTGAAAAATATCTGTAAACTTTTCAAAATCTGCCAATGTTTTTGTATATCTAAGCCTTAATTTTCCCTTGCTATCCCGCCAAAAACATGATGTGTCTACGATATTCTCTCCTAAGTCTACGACCGGAAGAATTATTTCGGCATTATCAACAAACGGATTTTCATCTTGAAATATATCAGCAAATTTTTCATAATCTCCTAGCTTTTTCCTGTGCCTCAATGTCCAATAGCCCCGGCTATCTTTATACATTCCATGCACCAACCATTCGCTATCCAAGAATGTTTTTTCGTATAACACATTTTTGGGCTGTAGCCCTATTACATTTACAATGCTGCTAGCAGCCTTTTCAGAATACTGGCCACTGTTATCCAATGCCTTACAAAAAAATGTCAGCGTACCATTTTCCGTAGCTGGAAATTCGTATTTGCTCCCATTGAATGTGCCTATAAGTTTGGATTTTTCCCAGCTTGCCCCCTGCCTCAATTCATAGCATGAAATATCTGGAACATCCAAAGGCTCAATGATGGCTACAAGCTTCTCTCCGCTTTGTACAACTGAAAATACTTCTAGGCAAGGTGGCGGAAAATCCTTGCCTGTTATATAAATTTCCTCTACTTTGCCAGGAAGCTTTACAATATCATACGCGGTATTAATCTTTACATAATATGTATGCCTAGTTTTCACTCCACGAATAGTACACCGTGGTTCTTCTGTTTTCGCGTAGTGTTCGAAGTTTTCTCCATCCTCAGACAATAACACATCGTATTCAACAAGCTTCTGCCCTGGCTTTACCTGCCACATAGCCACAATATCGCTGGTGATAGTACCATCTTTCTGTGTATATGTCTGTTCAGTAAGAATCAAAGTGTCTACATGTTTGGGTATATTCTTAGGAGTGTAATCGATCAAGGGATACGATGCATAGTCTGTATCTAATGCATATAGTGCTGCATCGTATTCTGCCAGTTTCAATGTTACCTTTAAATCGCCAGTCCGTGTCACACCTATAACTCTGAACGGTTTTACTGTTTTCTCCTGTTCTCCGAAGCAATATACATCATATTGCTGTGGTTTTTTTTCACTTTCTTCTATAGGCTCGCAGAATTTAAAGCTGTCAAACTCTCCATTTTCTGCTACAACAACATCTTTTTTCAATAGGCTATCATCACTAGAGCGCTGTATCATGATCTGATATGAATACTCTGCCAGAACCGATACCTTACGATCTAATTTTATGCCTTCGCTATTTGCTGATACGATCCGCCCGGATGCGGTGCCGATTTGAGCTGTAGTATGTGCAATTCCAACAACATCCCCATACTCGCATACCAATGCATCTATATCCGCCTGTAATTCTGCAAATTGTATCTGTCTTTCGTTGTGAGCTAACTGAAAAATTGCTTCCCTATATGCCTGAGATTTCCTGCTAACACCAAATAGGGTTATTTCGCTAGAGCTATCAGTAGATGCAGAATCATCATTCCAACCTGGTGCTCTAACCAAGAATTGCGTATTTACAAAATCATTATCTTCTGGATTAAATGTTATTTCTACAGTCTTTGCCCGCTCATCAGCATTACTAAAGTAGCCATTAAATGAACCTTGTATTGTGCGTCCCTCTCCGAAGATCTGGCAAATCTCAGCAGGCTTATCTACAACAATAGAGAAATCAGAACCTCTAGATAGAATAACAGCATGACCAACAGATGCAGTTTTCTGTGCTGCTGTTATCCGCTTCATACTAGAATCAAAGAATGCATTAAATGTAAATCTTTTCTCCAGCTCTCCATCTGGGTTTAAAATCATTTCATCAGCATAGGCAGCAGCTTCAACCCACCTGTCCCAAAATGTTCTAAACCGTTTTGCTGGTACACCTTCCACAACATATTCATTTTTACCATTATTAATATTTTTTAATAGCCGGCACTGATGCAATATATCGTATGCCGCCCATATCGGATTAGTAGCTTCTTTTTCTACATATGACTCCTTTTCCCAGTCATACACGTAGACCTTTGAGCGTATCTGTGTCCAGTTAATATTAGGCATCGCCCCTGACAGCTGATTAGATGCCATCATACGCAGTGACAGAAGTACCTTCCCTGACCTGCAGTATTGGCCTGGTATAACAGCTGTATAGGTACTCCAGCGTGTTAAAGAACATTCTCTTGCGCCTGATGTGCAGCCAGACAACACTTTTATTCTAGTTTCGTACTGTCCCTCCGGCAGGTCGTTAATCGAAATAGTAGTGTATTTCTCTGATGTAGTAGCAGCCTTTAAAATATAATTACTCTCCCATATATTCCATTTTTCACTACCCTTGATTCTGTACATAATTTCAAATTCAGCACTTGCATCAACAACATTTCCACTGCTATCCACTGCATACAATCCACCAGGGTTATAAAATGTAATTTCCAATCCTGTGGCATTTTGAGCGCTGGTTGTTTGCGTTACCGGAGTTCCTTGGCTGAGTGAAATATTAACACTATGATCGTTGTAGGTGTAGTCAAAAAATTTCACTGGAGTTTGGTCATTAGTGCCAAGCTTTGTATCTATTTCAACATCATCATAATAGCCAATATCTGTATAACCGATGCGTATATTCTTAATCTCATCTACCTGTCCCATACCGCCACAAAACAGTACCGAGAGATACTGTTTCCCATTTTGTGTCGTTATATGCTGACCAAGTATCTGGGCCCTTGGTATTGCCGTTCCATAAGTTTCGCCGCAAATATTCCCCTCTGCTTGTACCGGTGTAGGCAAATCCCAGCCATAGGTTTGGGATTCCTGATTATATGTGAAATTTGTACTGCCAAGATTGAGGGGCTTTGTCGGAAAAAGCATATTTACTAACATTCCTCCGACGACAGAGGTTGCTATACCTGCCATTGCTGACCAAAAAGCATTGGCACCAGCAGCTGCTGCGCCAGCGGATACAGCCATAGCCGCTGCCATAACACCAATCATCAAGACAGTCTTAAAGATTTTGCCCACACCACCCTTTACAGCAGGCACAACAGCAATGTGAGAACCGTCTTGTGGCACAACCTTTGACGCATCAGTTACAAGCTTGCCATCTAAAGCAAATTGCAGCTCAACCCCCTCTTCTAATTCCATCACTGTATAGTATTCATTAACAGCAAAGTAGGGGTTATGTTCAAATTCATATATATTTTTTATGTGTGGTGCAAAAGGGTTCTCTATCACTGTCACCTTAATCATTTTACCCACCCCGGTTTATAAAATCCTGCTATCCTGCTGCGCCAATGGCTCAACCTATCTATACATACACCAGTCTTAATGTATGCATGTATAAATTTACCATCTCCAATATACACACCCACATGGTTTGCCCAATTTCCACAGGCGAAACGCAATACTACTAGACATCCTATTTCCGGACTGTCTAGTTTAATCCATGAGGCTTCATTAGCTGCCAGCTCATTTGCTATGTTGTCAACCGCCATAGCTGACACAGAGTAATCCGGCAGCACAATTCCCTGTCTTTTATACATTTCCATGGCCAGTCCCCAGCAATCTAATCCATTGTTATTTCTACCACCATCAACAAATGGAATACCTATCAAATCTTCAACTTTCATCATGAATGTACCCCCGGCTCCCCGCCAAACCTTTCTGGAATACGGCATGTTTTTAGTGTGCCATTACACGGCTCTGCATCACCGCTGTATCCGCAACGTACTGATTTGAATTTCCATCTGCAAAAATCCTGCATGAACCTATTAGGTGGGAACCTAAAATTTACTTCAACATTTCCAGATAATACGAATGTTACCCACTGTTCATTGTACTTAGTAGCTGTACATATTAGATTAAGCTCATACTCTGGATATGGATTATCTAAGTGGGCTGCATGAACAACTACAACTTTTACTTCGGCACCAACGAAACCGCTATACCTTTGAGCGTAGCCTTCTATTATTCCGCCAACATTGGACACTTTCAGCTCTACCTGCGGGATCTCCTTGCCATCATCAGTTACGCTATTTAATTCCATAGGAAATCGTATATACTCATTTCCCTGCCAAGTGATGTTTTCATTATTCCTAACAAGGTGTATCGTTTCCAGCTCCTTGCATTCTATATCCGCTAAGATTAAGAAAGGGGAATCCGATGCTAGTTTATTTTTCTCTAAAATGCCTGCCGCTGAAAACTGATTCATGTTATACCTCCTCGAATACTATTGAACCCTGCCAACCATATACATACCACTGCCACGCACTCATTTCCTTAATTCTTACTGTGTAAGTATTCCCATCAATGTGATTCAAAAATAAGAATTGCTGTGCCGTCGTAACCTGCTGATAAAAATCAGTGATTTTTCTATACTTTTCATCTTCTAAGCCAACCCAAGAAAATGACCAGCGCCTGATGGTGCGAGTAGTGCGTGGCCTCGTTTTTTTATACAATGCATCTGTGGTGCTCTCAATAGTTGAGTCTACCCATTCTTCTTTGTAACTGCTTCCACTGTTAGAAGCAGAGGCGAGATTTGGCTCAATATCTGGAAAAATTAACACTATCCTCTACCTCCTAGCAGACTTTTCATGTTTGTTTGAAAACCGTTAACATTTCTAGATGCACCTTCAACAACTACATCTAGAATGAACTGCTTTGTTTGACCGTCATAGGTGCTATTCTGAACGCTTACATTGTCATTGGTATTATTATGTATATTCACAACAACACCACCTCCTGCACCGCCTACAGAGCTATACGGGCTATTGCTGCTGTATCCTCGGCCACTCTTTATTACCGGTGCAGACATATAGCCGCCTTCAGCATATTTGCCGCAATTCATTTGCTCCAGCAATCCTGCATATTTGCTAGTAGCCTTTGCATTCATAATGAATTCGCCATCACTGACACGAATAAACCGCCCGGATTGTTCCAGATAAGCCAATATACTGTCTGAAGTTCCCGTTCCAGCACCACTAATTAAACCACCACCCTGAGCATACCTAGGTAAAGAGCCTCCCTTGGCCCAACCACCTGGAAATGTTTTGCCACCGGATACTCCCTTGGTAGGTGCTAATGAAGCGCCGGAAGATCCACCAAAGATCCCCAACATTAACTGCGATGCAAACATTTGAGTAGCCATCTGAACAATTGCATCTAATACACTATTAGCAAAATCTGCAAATGCTTCTCCTGCTGTCTTAGTCCCTTTGATAAAGCTCGAAAGTGCACTAGCCATATTAGATGATGCTGATTCCCACATTTTGGCGCTGACCTCTTCCATGCTGATATGTGCTTTTTTCCACTCACTAAACATAGTTTCAGCCATTGTTTTATGACCATTCTGGACCTGCATCAGGATTGCTTCCTGGGTGTTAAGCCATTGCTGTAATCCCTCCACATTCCCTTGGTCCGTTAAGTAGCTTGCTTTTTGAGAATATGATTTACGGATTGCATCAGCCCGCTTTTTTTCTATTTTCATAGATTCAGAAGCGTACCATTCATCAAGAGCAGCCTTGCCTTCAACACTATCCTTGTGCATCAGCAATTCCTTCTCTTTGTTTTCCTTTTCCCGCTCCAACTTTTGTGAATCAAGATTGTATTGAGCCTCGACTAATGTTTTATAATCTCCCTCAATTTCTGCTATTGTTACTTTGCTAGAGAGTGCCACTTCTTTGTTGGTATCATTCCATTTTTTTTGAAACTCTGACTCTAACACTCTACCGTATTCAATGAGTTTTTTACGAAGTTCAGTAACATCAACTCCCTGATTGGCCAGCTTGTTGATTTCTAATTCTTTATTACGTATATTATCCGCAATTTGAGCATATCCTTTCTCATAAGCTGTACCTGTAACATCCAATATATCTGATTGCATGGACTTCATTAATCTAGTGGCGTCTCGCTTGGCCTGCTCTAGCTTTTCTTGCTGTTCTGCCAGGGCTTTGCCTGTATCATCAACAGTCTTTGCAACCGTTTGTCCGCCAGTATAGTCGGACATAGATATATAGCCCAAGGTAGGTCCAAACCAGTTATCAGCCTCTGACATTGTGCCATTTCTTACCCCTGTCTTTGAATTAGATGCAATATAGCCACCGTTACCATCATAGATGCCAACATGGTTTTGCCAATTGATTATATCGCCAGCCTTCGGTATATAACCGCTGGAAGCCTTATGGTATGCAGAACCAGCCTGATCCATTAGAACATCGCCGTTTACACTGTTAAGTCCATCCACCCCCGCCTCAGACAATACGGCAGATACGAATTTAGCGCAGGTATTATTCCCCCAGCTTTCCCCTACATGCTCAGCAGCCTTGCTTACAACCTCCCTGCCGATAGGAATTTCTATCTGATATGTTTTAATTTCTTTTTCGGCTGCTGTTTGGCTACTTTTAGATAATTCTTTTAGGGAATCACTAGCATCTGCAGCTTCACCAGACATAGCCTTAAATTTAGACATCATATCCTCAATGTCTTTATTTATTTTGGCCTGTTCATCTTTTTGTGCTTGTTCTTCGGAGCGCTGTCTTGACTCTGCATTAAACTTTTCCAGCCTATTCAGTTTGTCAGCTCTCCCGTCTGTAATAGGCCTTGTGTTTTCGCCATACCTATTCGACCACCATTGTCCATTACGCTTTGTATATGACTGTCCGTCTACATAATAGGTATTTTCTTTAGCTTTAGCCCGCTCGGATTGCATGAACTGGTAAGCACAGTATCCAGCATAAGCAATAGCAGCTGCCAAACCTAGCCAGCCACCTGTTAAAGCCACAACAGCCGCCTTTAGCTTGCCAATTCCTTTAGTAGCTAATGCTGAAAATGTTATTGCCTTGGTCCCAGCACTTGCTGCAGCATTGCCTTCCATTGTATGGGCCACCGCCAATACCTCAGTAGCAGCCACTTGGGCCGTAGTGGCTTTGGTGGCCAGCGTTTTGCTGGCAGTATTTTTTTCACCGGCAGCAACTGCAGCATTCCCCTCAGCCACATGAGCTGTGGTCGCCGCCACTGTTGCCTCGGTAACTACAGCTGTAGAGGTGGCTGCCTTGGCATTTGCTTCCTCCGCAGCCTTGCTCATAGCATTGTAAGATGCGGTATTTGCAACAGCCATCTCCTGTGAAGCTGCGTTAATTTGTGCATATCGCGCCTTAAAAGTAGCAGCTATTTTTGCAGCTGTAGCATCTGCCTGGATCTGAATTTTTTCCAAGTCCGCTGCCAGCTTTATTCTTGCAGATTCAGAAGCTTCCCCCTGTGCAGTGAATGCTTTTACTGCATCAGCCTGCATTTTGAGATAATAGCTGTTTGATTTAGCAATAAGCCTGTTCAGCTGTTTTTCCTGACTTGCGGTTGCAGCTGTCTGAGCTTCGATTTGAACCGTTGCACTTCCTTGTGCAGCTGCTGCAATCTGAGCATAGGATGTCATTAACCACGAAAAAACATTATTAGCCATACCGAAAGCTTTATACACTGCATAGAGCTTTGCTGCTTCCGTTGCAAAACCTGCTATCTGGCTCTTATTTTCTTTTAGAAATGCTGCTAGCTCTGCCAATCCAGAAGTTATATCTGGCATTATTTCCTGTGCAATAGGCACGAATGCCATAGCCATGGCAGTACCTATCTGGGATGCCTGCATTTGTAGAGCTTGAATTTCCATATTCAGCTCATGCATTGCTTTTGGATCTAATCCTACACTTTGAACCTTGGAAGCTGTTTCGGCAGCTTCGTTATACTGTTCCAAGGTGGCCACCAGTGCCATGCCACGAACACCAAGAGTGTTCATGATAAACTCCTGGCCATATCCTGCCTGATTTGCTCTTTTATATCCGTCAGCCAAATTTTTCAGCTGATCATTCACGGGAAGCAATTTGCCTTCATTATCTGTAAGGGCTACTCCAGTAGCTGATAGTACCTCGCGAGTCTTTTCGCCTTCCTTGCTTGCACTGCTAAAGCTCTTATCCAGCCGCATTAGGGCCGTAGATGCGGAAGTTGCATCTCCACCTGTCAGCTTCATGATTTTATTCAGTTTGGCAGCCTCGCCAGCGCTGATATTCATTCTCTGAGACAGTCTATAAGTAGCATCGCCAGCCTCTACAATACCACCAACCAAATTCTTTAAACCAAATCCAGCAGCAGCTACAGCCGTAAGGCTCTTCACTTTGCCGATCATAGATTCAATGCTCTTAGAACCATTATTAACCTCAGAAGTGAAGGTTTGTATAGGGCTTACATCAAAAGCCCCCTTGATTGCTTTCTGTGTGTCAGTAAGGCCTTTTTGCAAACCGCTGGAGTCTGCTCCTATCTTAACTACGAGATTACTTATAACTGACACTTTTCTTCCTCCTTTTGGTTAAATTTCCAGGCAAACGCTTTAGTAAAATATTCTTCATCATCAGCCCGCTCTTGGCTTGTCTTAGGCTTTTTATGCAGGGGTTTTAATAATGTTTCAGGTGTAATCGGCTTTTTAACCCAGCAATTTATAATATTAGCTGTCCAATATGCCTGTCTTTCGTCCTCGATTATTGTGCGGTTTTCATACCCATGCAGCATTTTTTCGAATTCCTGTGGCTGTAATTCTTCAAACTCTTTGGGCTTTAGACAGAGAACGCCGTAAGCTATACTTTCAGCACTCTCTATCCATTCAGCAGTGCTGGAGATTACACGCCCTCTGTTATCTCCTGCTGTGCGTTTTTTTCCGGCCCCTTAATCACAATGCCAGATTCGTAAATAGCCTCAATCAAGGCAATATTCAACTCGTTCAGAGAGCCGCCATTATCACAGTATTCCTGAAGTACATCAGCCGCCTCATTCAATGGTAGAATTTCAGCCTGGGAATTAGCAAAGGCCACTATGGTAGTGTCAATGCTAATTGTTCCAGTAACACTGATAGCCTGTAATAACTCCATTACAGTTTTACCTGCTTCACGTTCCAACTTTGCCAGCCTGCGAATATTAAAAGACAGCTTAACCGTCTTTCCACTCATTTCAATTTCAGTGTATCTCTCCATTTTCTATCTCCCGTATTAATCAGTAGTTTTCTCGGTCAACGCCCCATTACCTGACAATGTGCCAGAGATGGAAGCAGCGCCGTCATGAGGAACATCAAGGCTGAATTCAGTAATAGAAGCCCAGCCAGTCTGATAAGATTTGTCCGGATACTCCAGCTTAACATTTACATCTTTGCCCGCTGTAAATGCCTCATCCAACGCCTGAATACCCTCATCCCCCATAATGAACAGTGCATCAAGGGAAATGCTCCAGGAGCGTAAACCTGCTTTTGTGGAGCTCCAGCCACCGCTGGTTTTATGACTCACATCAATGCTGTCAGCCTGTCGTGTCATACCACTGTTGCGCTGTCCGCCAACCAGAGTCCATTTAGGGACTTCCACGGTACCAGTATTTACCGAAAGCATAAAGGACTTGCCAACTTCTGCACTGCTCGTACTAGGGTTATCTGGTAATGTAATACTCATTTTTATCCGACCTCCTAAATCATATCCTGAATAATTGTGTTAAAGGTAACTACACCGTGGTAGCCTTCGTATTCGCCCTCATAAGCTTCAAAAAAAGTCACTTCTTGATTTACTGTTAAAAATTTATCAGCACTCATATCTAATGGCACCAGGGATAACACATTAGCGACATCATTCATCATGTTGTTTATCTCTGCCCGGCCTTCGTATTCGCTCCATGCATGTATCTGGATAGAGCAATCATAAATATCTTTATCCTTTGAACCGTTAGGCTTGATGGTTGCAGCTCCCAAAGTAATATATGGCAGATGTACATCTTCCTGCTCTGTCGGAATATGGTCAAACACCGCTGTGCTTTGATACTCTGATAAATTTTTATACAGTGCTTTCTGAAATGACAAGAGGGGTATTCTTCTCACTTTCATTTTTTACCAACTGCTTCCTCTATTTTTTTGGCGAAATTGGTTTTTTCTTCCTCGGCAGATGGCTTCATGAATGGCCTTGCCTTTTTTGCCTTAACCATTGCCCATGCTGCATATTTACCGCCAATCTTCAAGGCTTTATGCCCCTGCTTTGGCTGTATGTAAGCTGCCTTGGTGCCAAATTCAACAAGGTGGGCGTGAGGTGCTATTTTGGCATCTGTTTTTACATAACCAGCGGACTGTTTTTTGTTAAAATCTGTCTTGATAGATCTAACCAGCCTGCCAGATACTACATTCACCCGCCGTCTTGCTTTATCAGCTATTGCCTCTGTAGTAGACTTAATGCCGTCATGAATTTTCTTCTGCGCTTCATCATCATATTTTTTTATGTTCCGAAGGCAGGAAGCCGTAGAAGTATCCAGTCCTATTTTCAGCCACTTAGTCATTATTTACGAATCTCCTGCGCCGTTAAGGTAGTTTCACCTGTTACTGAATCATCAACATGCAATACATTGTACATTCTACCTGCTACGCTCACTTTATCGCCACGATTAACTGCGTTAGTGCGACGGAGGCGTATGCCCTGCGTAATCACTACAGCCCCTGCATCTCCTTGAATATTTGCGTTATTGAATCTAGGTCTTAACAACTCCGCCCAGAGGGTGCTTTGTGCTTCATAAGTAGTTTTATACCCACCTAACCCATCTGGGGCTCGTATGGGCTTCATGACAGTCATACGGTTAGTCATTTTTGCTATATTCATCATTGCCACCGCTTTCTGTGTTGGTGGATGTGTCAGGCTCTGACACATCGCCCGAATACACTTCGCTGTACTGAATATGCTGGAGCATATCGCTGACAGCAAACTTTACATTTGTCATACTTGCCTGCACCTGCTCACCGCGGTTTTCATACCATTGAGCAATCAGCATTTTCACGCACATGCAAAACAGCTGATCAGATTCTATTGGTATTAACTTTCCTCCGTTTTTTACAGACTGCTTACCCGTAGTGGTTTTGATATAACTAACAGCGGCCGTAAGCATGGATTCTAATGCTATATCATCCGCATCACCATCTATACGAAGATAATTCTTTATTTCTTCCAGCTCCATAAATGACCGCCTTTCTCATTAGCTAATGGTTGGGCAAACCAGTGCAAACGCATTCTTTGTTCTTACAGCACCGTCCACCAAGGAATATGCTACATAATCAGTATAATGGCCCTTGGCATGATATTCCTGATCAATAGCCAGGGACTCATTGAAATTAGCAACATAGCCTTTGTTTACATTGCCAAACAAGAAGCTTCCTGCCGGAATAGCATCCTCTTCAATAACATTTCTGCCGAAGAGTCTGCCAATAGTCTGACCGGTGACATCCGGAATGAAAATAGGCCGCTTCTGACCGTCAACCAGGTTAGCCAAAATATTCCAAATGTCAGAGTTCTTAGCATAAATTTTCACCCCTGGGATATACGCAGACTTAATCAAAGCCAATGCACTGGTAATATCCTTGTAAGCCATCCCCTTGCCACTATCAGCGTCCTTAATAGCGTACTGTACGATATGTTCCGCCAGTTTGTCGTTATCCTTCTTCAAGCTGGTAATAATACCCTCTGGCTGAGATGCGGTAGATGTAGCACTGGATGGGCCAGTACCGGAAACAATTGCATTAGCCAAGGCGGCACCCATGCGCTCTGCTAGCTGGCTGGTAATGTAAGACAGGAAAGTATCAATACTCATAGTCTGCAGCTTTCTTGTTACTGGAATAGCCTTGATCAGCTCACAGCCAGACAAAGAAATTTTACCCAGGTGTAAAGCAGAGTCAGTAGCTTCCTCAGTTTCTGTAACCCACTTTGCATCGTCACTAACAGCAGTTTCAGTAATATACTCTACAGTGCCCTTTACACTTGTAAACGGTACATCATCTAAGATAGGATGCAGCTCTCCAGCTTCCTGCCAGATGTTGTCACTGACAGTATCAGGAACAACTACACCATGATCAGCGGCGGTATTAGCAGCCATCTTGGCCTCGCCTACATTGATGTGGTCAAATACCTGACGTTCATCAGCAGACATCTCGCGCTTTAACAGCTTCTTAGCAAAAGCCTGTCTGTACAGTTCCTGTTCCCGCTGTTCATTATTCACAACCTGCACCTGCTCCAATTCTGCTGCTCCATTCTGCATAAGTGGTTCCGGTACAGGTGTATTCACACCAGCCTTGGCCATAGCATTAAGATCAGCCTGTGCTTTAGCTGTTTCTTCAAACTGTTTATCCAGCTCCTCTACCTCGGCCACAAATTCATTACTCTCCTCTACATTACCAGCATCCAGTGAAGCCTGTGCACTATTCAACAGCTCCTGACGCTTCTCCAAATATGCTTCCTTAGTCATTATTTTTCCTCCGTTCAATGCTCAACAGGTTAATTTTTGCCTGCAATTTCATTTTTTTATTTCTTGTGTCAGAATCTGACATATTGGCAGCTTTGCTCAATGCCTTTGGTGTGTTCACGAAATGCTGAATTGTAGACTTATCCGCCCGGCACTGCACATTAACTGCTTCCGCTAATTCAATTTTTGAAAACACCTCAGCAGCTTCTATCCCGTTCATCCATGTTTCTGCATCCATCATCCGCTCTAGTTCTTCCTCACTTTTAGAACTATTTGCCTTGTAGGTTGCGATTATGCCAGTATCTATACTTCTTAGCGATTTTGCGGTATTCTCCAGCTGTAAAGCATTACCGCTGCAGCATGCCCACGCGCGATGTATCATCATGATAGCATTTGTGGGCATAACAATTTTGTCTCCGGCCAATGCGATAACCGAGGCAGCACTGGCAGCCAAACCGTCAATATAACAAATTTTTTCATAGGGATAGCGTTTTAGCATATTGTATATAGCAGCACACGCAAAAACATTGCCACCAGCAGAATTGATATAAATATCTATAGGACCATCTTGATTGTCCAGAAACTTCTTTACAGAAGCAGGGTATTGATCGTCATTATCCCACGTCCCCCAATAAGAACTAACAATATCACCATAGAAATATAATTTTCCCCGGCCATCATCACCTTTTTTAATGCTAGTGGCTTGTTCTAGTGTTATCTCCATACTTAATCACCTCCTTTCACAGGAACATCTTTTACAGGTGCTGTATCCAACCGCCTTACCGGTATGTCACCACCATCAATAGGACCAAGATTCATAATCCTGCGCCACTCGTTCGGTGTCATTGCTCCGCGGTCAATCATCTGCACCAAATTCAACTTTGTGCTCATTGATGCATATTGCAGACTTGAAGCTTCAAAGATAATTCTATTGCCAAAGCCTATTTCGCGAGCAGAAAATATCTTGCGTGTCATTTCTCTAGCCAGCTGGCTGGCAAAAGGCTCAATTTCCGACTCGTAATAAGCATTCCACTGATCTTCGTTGTATTTAGCTTGAATGATTGCTTCATTCACCCCGAATACATTGTAAATTCGTGTTGTCGTTTTATCCATCTGGGCGGCGTTGGGGATGCTGTCATTAGGCTCAACCTGCTTAGCGTCCATTGTGCCATCCAATACAGCAACCTGGGTTTCATTATCCATATTGAGATAGCTTTTAGCAAATTCCTTGCCTCTTGCCCGTCTATCTGCATCTGCCATTCTACTAGAGAATTTTAGCAGCCATCTGATAACGGCACCGTTTTGAATGCTTTTGATAATGCCTGTATCTGTAGTCTGCACTATCTCCATCAACGGTCTTAGTAATTCCACATTTGATGTGCCAAAAATGTCATTTTCATTGTAATCCTGTCTTATGTGAATAACATCACCATAGGACAACCGCCAAGTCTTACCATTGCGCATAGTAAAATCAAGGTACAGCATACCCAGCTTGTCATAATGAGCTCTCACAGAGCTGGCTGGGATTGGGTAAATCTCTGTTGCATAACCATTGCTATCCCTTGCTATATATGCAAAAGCATTGTTGTTTAGCTTAAACTGGATAGCCAGCTTCTCCTGAAGCATTTGACCTGTCATATACGGATTTGGTTCTTCTAGCAGCCTGCGAATATAAATATCTGGATTTATTTTTATACCGCTTTTTCCCGTCTCTCGTATCTGCTTGGCTACCAGCTTCCCGCAAGCTTTGTAAAAAGGCCTGATGCAGGCGCGAATTATGTCGCTCTGGTACAGATTTCCATCCCAGGCATAAAAGGCATTATTTGTGGAATTAACCAGCATCATCCTTGTTTCTGCTGGCCCACCAAGCCATTTTTTTAATTTTTCAGTAATCCACATTGCTTTTTTACTCCTCTATGTGATCTTCAACCATTGCCTCATATTCTTCCAAATGCCGTGTATATACTACATAGGCATCCAGCAGCGCTGCGAAGCCATCAATTCGCTGGCGGGTATTCTTCGTTTTGCATGGTTGGATGTTTAGATTTTTATCAATATCCACGGCAACATTTGAAATGCACCACTTTGTAACAGGGTTGTTGTTGTAATTGATTCTTTTGGCTGTGAATTCCGCTTCCATCTCCTTCATAGGGTTGGAAAGAGTTAACTTACCCTGTCTGACATCCTCCATAACATCACCAAATACAGAAATCATTTCTTCTTTCCAATATGGAGCACCCCAAGGATCGTACCCTACCCAGCTGACTATGATGTTGAATTCATCCTGTATCTCACAGAACCACTCCGTTACCATCCGGTAATCCACTCTATTACCTGGACAGGTTCGCAGCAGCCCCATATCCCGCCAAATGTCGTAAGGTATCTTATCCTCTTGGACTCGCTTCTCTAATAAGTCGTCTGGAATCCAATACATCTGTAAAACATAAATCTGATTGTCACCCTTTAGCTTATAGATAACGCATGCTGATGTCAGGTCTGTTGTTGCTGATAAATCAGCTCCACCGATAGCATAGCAAGCATTATGCTGTTGCGGATCGAATGTCGCTTCGTTGTTAAGCTGATCAAATTCCAGCCAAGACTCCGAAGAAGTCTCCCTGTGGTCAAAGTCCTTACAAAGCAGATTTTTCACCAGCTTTGGATCTTTTTGGGCTTTTTTCACTTTTTCCCGCAGCTGCTTTTCGCTTTTGATTGTGCCCAGCCCTGGATTAGCTTTTTGCCACGCCCGTGGATCTGTCCACTCCATGCGATTGTCCAGCTCATATACCACTGGCAATGTGTGTAAGTCATTGTAAACCTTGGTATCATCATAGCCTTTAAGAATGTTTTCACATTCCTCATATTTCTGGTCGAAAACGCATTCCCTTATAGTTCCCGCTGTGGTAACTATGAATATCATAGGCTGATCACGAGCTGTGCAGCCATCCACGATAACATCATAGAGATTACGGTCTTTCCATGCATGTACCTCATCAAGTAGAGCTCCATGCACATTTAAGCCATCCAATGTGTCAGAATCAGAGCCTAACGGCTTAAAGCTTGAGTCATTGTATCCGGATACCATCTCTGCTACCAAACACTTTATTTTCTTCCAAAGCCAATTGGATTTTTTTACCATTCGCTTTGCTTCCAGCCAGATAATTTTCGCCTGGTCTTTCTTTGTAGCGGCTGCGTATATTTCCGCACCTGGTTCTTGATCAGCAATCATCAGATACAATCCGATGGCAGCGCCAAGTGTTGACTTGCCATTTTTTCTAGCCACAATCAATATGACTTCCCGGAATTGCCTAAGTCCTGTATCCTTGTCTACAAAGCCAAACATGGCAGATATTAAAGCTTTCTGCCATAGCTCCAACAGGAATGGCTTGCCACCCTGTTTACCTTTCGAGTGCTTGCAAAAATGCTCGATAAAGAAAATTGCATGGTCTGCCTTGCGCTCATCAAAAATATACTGGCATTGAGAGTCATTTATCTGGTCTATTAGGAAGCGATATACTCGCTCCACCTTTTTGGATGCCACCACATTCCCCTGCTGGATAGCCTGGTAGTATTCTTCAACATAGTTCATCTTGCTTTCACGAATTTATCAAATTCATCCACCTTTACCTTGTCAGCAGCTTCCTTCGGTAGCATATCCGTTAGCTGGCGGATGTAGCCACTATAGTTTTTGGCCATAGTGTTATACACCTCAACCTCGCTGGACTTTTTTATTCCTTTTTGGTTTTCACCATTTCGGTACTCCTCTGTGGCTCCCTTCTCATTGATGATTTCCTGCAGGTCCTCCATAGTCACCGCCATAAATGCAGCATTTTGTATTAAATCGCAAGCCACCTTTAGTAAATTTCCCTCTAAATCCTTGAAAATTCTTTTTAAAATATTAAATTTTTTCTTAATGCGTTTTTGCTTTTCAGAACTTTTGCTACTAACAATTTCAGAGGATTTTTTTTCAATCTTTTTCTCCGGCATATACTACACCCCCCTTGCGTATGCGCTGTATGTTTTTTGGAGGTTCACAGCGCGGTATGGAAAAATCAGAGCTGGCCCCTTTCGACAGGGGGGGTGTGAGAAAAAAATTTCTCGTCTCCGCCTGTACTATTTGGCCAGAGGAATCAAACATCAAGCCACTTCTTACAGCTCCAGCACTCTCATGAATGTGATTATGGCACTCCTGGCATAAACACATTAGGTTGTCCAGATTGAGCGTTATATCATCATCGTGGATATTCTCAGGTGTAATGTGCTTGATGTGATGTACAATCTTAGCAGGTTTGGCACATATCTGGCACAGCCAAAAATGTTCCTTCATAGCTGCCAGCCTTGCCTTCTTCCAGCGAGCTGAATTGTAAAATTTACTAGCAAACTCCCTTGCCATGATGTTAACTCCTATTTGTTATAAAAATAAAAGCCCCGCATAACCGCGAGGCTAAAAACAAACTCTATTTGACTATGTATATTATAGCACAGTATTTCTGTTTTTATTTCCAAAATGGATTTTATTTCGTGTCAGGCTCTGACACATTTAGCAAGGCAAGCATCCTATCAGCCAATTCAGGGTTCTTTTTCAGCGTACTAGCGAATAGCCGTATCTTTTCCCATTCATCGTCAGATGCTCTTAGCTGATGTTGCTTTCTAGGCAGACCATCGGGTGCAGTTGCTTTTCTGCCAGCGCCGTCCCTTTTACCGCCCCAGGTGTTTTTTTGCTCCATGCTTATCCCTCTCCTTTCATTTTCCAAATCAGATATCCTACAACAACAGCCCAGGCAATATACAGCAATACAGATGGCTCGCTAGTCCAGCTGTTAATCATTAGCAGAATAACAAGTCCCCAATAGCTTTTGCTTACCCTCTTGATTCTTTTTAACATTTCGCTTACAATGGATTTAGGACATTGGCAGGAACATTTCTGCTCCTGCCATCCTTTTTACTTTTTGGAGCGTTTCTTGGTCTTTTGCTTAACTGGCTTGGCCTTGATTCGCTTCTTTTGTTTTTCGTCATAATCTGTTTTCCACTTCCAAAGTGTATAACCGATTATGACGACGTGTTCCAAATCCTCTAAATCCATCGACTACCTCCTTTCCTTAACTCTAATTATATTATAACATACCAATTCGATTCTGTCAACGCTTTTTCAAGTTGAATATTAAATAAATATGCGGATGTCTAGCTGCCTAGATGTCCGCATATTTTTTTATTTAGTTTTTATGAGTCCCAGCTCTACTGCATAAATAACGGCCATGACTCTAATTTCTTTCAGTACAGCGAAATATTTATTAGCCGTTATTTCAAGCCTAGCGCAAGTAACCACATACTTTTCTTTCCTGTTATACCTAGCAGTCGCTATGGCTAGGTATTGGCCCTCTAAGCTGTTGTACAGCTTATCAAATAAGATTATCCATCTCTCTGGGAAATATATAATTTTGCCATTTCCCTCTATAACGCTAGTAACTTCTGACAGATGCTTGATAGCTGTATTCTCAGTTGGGTTGCTTTTTGTGTCTCCAGGCAATGTATTGGCAACGAATCCAGCGCGCTTTTCCTTTACTAATCGCCTTATTGCAACATCTTTGTAAAGGTACCAGTCAGCTTTCTTGATTAGCTTATTTAGATTCATTTTTCTACCTCCATGTCTATCTCTCTGACTTTTATCGTATATTCAGCGCTTAATTCATTACATTCTAAATATTTTCATTTCCATTCTCCTTTCTGCCAACAAAAATAGAAATCACAAAGCCCCACCACACCGCCCAACATCATGCCAGTAGAATAGCAGTTACTGACTGCTTACAAAAACGACACTGGTGGCGTTTTTGTAGGAACACAAACTTGTTTATTGCTTTGTCCTTCGGATCTTGCTTGCTGAATATATTTGCCATAGAGAACAGAGTACCTGCGCTTCGACAGAGCATTAAGAGTATCTGATTTCTGCAATACTACATGCTGGCAGGGAAAGCCATCACGGGTATAGCACTGATAGCTAACCTCGCTAACCACCTCATAGCCAGCTGGCACAGTTATGTCAAGGCTGTAACATTCTGCAAACCGTATCTTCTGTTTTTTTTCCACTGGTCTTGTCATATTGTGAGACATAAGTATCCTAGCACCGCTGTCCTCTTTCTTCTGCTTCTTGAAGTACGCAGCAAGACGATAGGCATCCTCTGCCGCTCCTCCAAACTCTTTGCAGTACACATTTCCTTTTCCCCAAAGAGCACTAAAAAAGTTTTCCCTTACCTTGATTGTAGGCAACTCAGGCAGTGAGGGAATGAGGATGTGAAAGTGGGCCCGCCCTTTCGTGTCGAAAGACAGATTTTCAGGGATGGCCACATACTTAAATCCCACCCCCTCCTTCTCAAATCTTCTTTTCAGTTTGGAAATGATGTTACGAATATCTTTTCTAACTCTGTCCTGCTTGTCCTCCCTATTAGGAAGATTGATATTGTCATAGGTGAAAGTTACGTAGTAATCCCCCTCTTTGAAATTATTGGCTATCTTCAAGGCAACATTCTCTATCATCATGCGCCTGTTATTCTCTTTTTTTACTTCAGAACTCTCTTGCTTGCGTGCTGCTCTTTTTTCTTTAAGCACGCAAGAAGCCGGTCTTGCTTTCCAGCTATAATATTTTTCCAGAACTATTATTCTGCTGTCTGCTGTCCTGGTAATTTTTTTCATATACGCCATGTGCTGTTCCTTTATGCAGTAAATATGCGTTTTATTAGTCACTTTATCCAGTGATAAAGAGGGACTTGCACCCTCTTTATTTTTTCTCTGTATTATGATAAAATAAATGTGCTATGTTGTTTCTAGCTATTGTCCTATAGCTATGCCCCTGGCAGATTTCTGCTAGGGGCCTTTTTGTAATGTTTTTCTATATATAATAGGAAAGTATGTTATTGAGAATAGTTTAGTAGTATTCCTGGTATGCCTGCTCATGCACTCCTCTACTTTTCTGCCCAGGATGTCATCTCCAACACGGCCTTCATTAAGTTTCTGACAGCTGCACCATAGTTATATTTCTTTTCCCCTTCCATATAACCAAGTTGTGTTAGTAATGCTTCTATTTCAGTACGCACATTCTCATAATGCCTTATCAGCTGTTTTTCTTCCGGAGTCCGCTCCGGCCTTGCTGCTTCCAGCTCTGCCACTCTAGCCTGCAACATTTCCAACTGCTTCGCCTTGTCCTCTGGCATCTTTTCAACAGTAATAGTGGTAGTTTCTATTGGTGCCTTCTTGGCTTCCTCCAGCTGGTTCTTTGTATCCTCAAACAGATTTTGATACTTCTCTACTTCCAGAGCCATTGCCTCATGCTGCTTATCCGCCCGGCTTAGGTCGCTTTTCAAAGACTCGCATTTTTTCTTTAGCTCTGACAGTTCCTGGCTATCTCCAGCGGTCTGTAGCTTTGCCTCAGCTTCCTGCCATTTCTTTCTTGCCTCATCATAGTTGCCCCGCATATCATCAAATCGACCTCGTAAGGCCTTTATTTCAGAATCCTTCTTGGCCACATCTTCCTTAGCTTCCTTTAATTCAGCAAGGGCTTTATTCAGCTCCTGCTTGCTCATGCCTGGCAGCTCTTCCTTGTGCTCCTCCATGAACTCTGTACGCTTCTCTTCATCTTTAATAGAAGATAACGCTAACAACTGACTCTGATTCAGCTTCCCCAGAAGCTCTGCATCCGGTACCGCACCAAATAGTTTTGTTTCCTTATTATTGAAGTTTTTGTATATAGTGATAATGTTCTGGGCGGTTCTTTCAGAATAATCTACATTATCCTTTAACCACTGGCCCCAATTGCCATGCCCTACAGCCCCCTTGGCCAACAGTAATTTCTCACCTATACGGCAGGTGGAGAGGTACACCGTCTCTCTTACCTGTTCCTTGATAGCATTTATTTCTGCCGCCAATTGGCTTAGCTTCTGTTCTGTTGGCAATTGGCTCTCTGGATTCATTACTTCATTCATGCGGTTTTCCTGCCTTTCTTCTCCAGTACTTCCTTCCGGAATTTCTCCACGAAATCCTGTACTTCCGTTGGTAAATCTCTATTGTATTTGCCCCTTGCCTGTATGATATGGCCACCTTTTATCTCCATTGTGCCCAGTGACTTGTCTATCTCAGCCGTATCCCGAATATATACTACATCGGTTCGACCATCGGCCACTCTCTCAATATAGCCTCCCACACAATTATGCATATCCTTTCCCTCTCGAATGAGGTCGTTGATTTTTTCGGGAATCACAATCGTGTATCCGTCCGCCTTGAAGCTGTACTTAGCCTTTAGCTTCTTTCGTCTCTCTATCCACTTGCATTCGGCCTCTTCGTCCTTCTTGCGCTTTATCTGTTTCTGAAGCTTAACATGAAGCTTCTCCAGATTCTTTGGGAAGAGTGTAGCTTTTTCCGTGAAGTCCATTTCCAGTATCTCGCAATCCCGAAGATAATCTATATAAGTAGTCAGACTTGACTTTTCTTTTTTGATATACGGCAGTACCTTTATGAGTTTTACACGGCTCATGATCTCTCCTAATTCACAAAACGACAACCAACTAAGGTCTTTATCCATCATTTCCAGGGTTATACCCGCTCCTGCAGGGTCTTTTCTCAGCTTTTGGTATCTTTGCAGTACACGTATATTTACACTATAGTCCTTCATATACTCCATATCTGCTTTAGGAAATTTCCCCCGCAGGATGCCTTTGAACGTATGAGCGCGCATGTTGAACGCTACCCCAAGCCCACAACCAGCTCCGATAGCCTTTTGTACAGTATTTTTACATTCAGACTTAACCAGATACTCTATTTGTAGCGGATACTTGGCTACCATGTCCATCACCTGTACTGGGCTAGAAGTATTATTTATAAATTCCTTCATCGAAGCATATACATACTGCAGAGTGTGGCCTTTTACAGCACTTTCAATCCCATGTGGATACGGCAGGTAAGCCACTTTAGTTGCTAGGCTGTAGACATTGACTCTATCCCGACAGCTTTTCCGCATAACCCAAGCCGCCTCATCCGGAGGAGGTGTCCATCTGGCAAAATATGTGCCATCGCAGAAGGCGCTATCATAAAATCGGCTTTCTCTTGCTATATAATATCCCCCCTTATTGGGTACATATATATATCTTGCATCAACATACCTATAAGGCTCTGACATCCAAGGTGTTGTGCTGGAAAACCAGTAGAAGCTTAGTATAGTTGTGCACGTCAATACATTCGGATCCTTTATAGAAGGTGCCCAATGATAAGTCAGCAAACCTTCCCGCAGCCGTAACATTTCTGTCTTGCGATATTTTCTTATGTGTACCACACGGGCTTGCTTTCGGCAATTCGGGCATTCTCCAGTTTCCAAATGTTTGTGATGTTGGTGAAAGGTACTGCCACAGTTGCCGCAGACGGTATTTCCTTCCTTGTCTGTCTGGAATAAATATATAGGCCTGTGGTTGTTGGCCTCATGGATAAATTCTGCTGGAACTTCTTCCGGAAAATGGGACAATACTTCATCCACAGTCATAACAATTCCCCCATGCTAAATGCAGACAAATCTACTGCTGCTCTACGAGGCTGCTCTACAGCAACATCTTTTTCCTCTAATTCCTCTGCTTCCGCAACCGGATGCGGATTCTCCGCCTCTGGTTCTGGTACTCCATATGGTTTGTACTTCTTACCAGCTGCTATCATCAGCTGGTACATCAATCCATGCTCCAGCTTCTGCTGAACATCTTTCATGCCAAAGTATTCTAAGATAGTACCTATTGACTCTTCCGGCGGTGTGCATACACAGCTTGCACTGCCTCTATTTTTGCTGGCTTTATTTTTCATGGCGGTATATGCTCCGCCTGCCGTTTTACCCTTTGTCAGTATCAGCTCAGCAGCCTCATCGGGTGAAGCCTCCAACCACAACAACAAAATTTCTCTAACTCTATCCTTAGCACTGCCGGCAGTAAGATTCTCCTGCTCCAGCTTCTCCCTGGCTTTATCCACATTTTTATCCACAACGAAAACCTCCTGTTCATAAAAACAAAACTATCAATAACATAGCTAGAAACCCTAGCCATGTTATAGCTCTGTCCGATAGCATAGGCCTACCCCTTCACCCAGTAGTTGATTCTTATCTCCTGACCAGGATAGATTTTGCCTCTATCCTGCTGGAGCTCTGGGTTGAGCTCTACAATGCCTTCCTCAAATTCGAGGATGTATCTCCTGCCCCCAGTGTTAAGGGGCAAAAACTTCTCGCTGATGTCCCGCAGGGTATCCCCCTGCTTAACTGTGTATGTAGTCTCTACTAGCTTCTGGGGGCCGTCATAACAACCTAGCAGGAAGCCAACGGAAACTATCAGCGCCACACCTGCAATAAACTTTCTCATATAAATGTCACCAATCCTTTTCTCTACCATCTCATCCGCTTTATATCCATGCTGGCCAGCATGGTAATTCGTCATACACTGAAAGCTTTCCCCGCATATATTGCACTTACACGGGTGCCATCTGCTTTCGTGGCCAGGCCTTACACGCATCCTGATAAATACAGGCGGTGTTTCATTATGCCTTAGCTTGCTTGTGATGCAGGAGGTAATGTAGTGCAATACCTCCTGTGTAGTTACTTTCTTATCCATATTTTCCTTTGCTCAGTGTTGGACATATGCTCCCCACAGCTTTTTATAATCTTCCTTGGTGATTTGTGGAAAAGCCTTGGCAATGTCAATTTCCTCACCAATCTTGTCCTGGAGAAAATCATAGACCAGCCTTGCCTCTAAGTCGTTGCGGCAAAGAACAAAAACATAATCATTATGCAGAAGGCAAATTATTTTGATACCTGTATGTTTCTCCATATCTCTAGTTATCTCACCCATTTTCTCCGCCCAGCGCTTAATGGCATAGATACGGCCTGCCTCTACCAGCTTCCTTGGTACCAATATCCGTACCGCTCTGACATATACAAATTCTTTTTCCATTCATTTACCTTCTTTCATAGCCAGAACATTATGTAAATCATCTCCCTGGTGCCGCCTGATAAATTCAGATAGCACACATACACTTATACGTCTATACCGGCCAAACTTTATGCAGGATAGAAGCCCTGTATCCATCAGTTTTCTGACGAATGTCTGGTTTGTACCTAGGCGGTCTGCTGTTTCCTTCACTGAAATAAGCCTGTCTCCTTCTTTAAGTTGTACAACTGCAAATTCTGACATCTATATCGCTCCTTTCCTATTACCGTCCTCCCAACACGCCGACCAAAGCATGTGCGCCTGTAGCGCAGCAGACATCCATAGCAGCATTGGCCCGAAAAAATGTACAAAAAACTAACAATGCTTATCCCCTCCACCGTCCGTGAGAGGGTGCAGTCTAAACTATGGATGCCTGCTCTGCCACAGGCTTACCCCGCCATCCAGCGGGGGCTTTTCATCTCATCTTTATTCTTTACATATTGCACAATATTTTGTACAATATACATAGAAAGGATGTGATATTATGCTAGCTGTAAATTACTCAGCACTTAGAAATAACCTCAAGCAGTATTGTGACCTCACCACCGATGATATGGAGACTGTAGTTGTAACCCGCAAGAATGAGAAAAATATTGTTATGCTCAGTCTTGAAGCCTACAACAACCTCATGGAAAACCTTTTTATTGTCAGCAACCGCCAGAACTACCAGCATATATTGGAAGGTGTCCATCAGCTTGAAGCTGGCTGTACCCACCAATTAGCTGATACTGAGCTGGAGGATATGCTAAATGAATAAAATGTTTTCCGATAATGCCTGGCAGGATTTTCTCCTCTGGATGCGGGAGGACCGCAAGACCGCCAAGAAGATTGCTTCCCTTTTAGCTGACATTGAACGCAATGGAAACGAGGGACTTGGCAAGCCTGAATCCCTGAAAGGGAATCTGTCAGGCTATTGGAGTCGGCGCATTACCGAAAAAGACCGCTTAATATACCGCTTTGATGAAACTACTATCTATATAGCAGCCTGCAAAGGCCACTATGGAGATAAATAGTCTCTGCCCCGCCCGGCGGGGCTTTTTTAGTCCATTGAATTTCTCCTTTTTGTAACGCAAATTTCTTTACTTTTACCTTATATTTGTATAAAATACAGATAAAGGAGTGATGAAAATGTCAGCTACCAAAACATTGAATCTCAGGGTTGATAGTACCCTAAAATCCCAAGCCGAGGCTATTTTCTCAGAGCTGGGACTGCCTACATCTACAGCTATTACTATATTTTTAAAGTCAGTTGTGAGACGTGGCGGCATCCCTTTTGAGATGTGTCTATCCCATGATAATTTAGAAACCTTACAGGCTATTGATGATGTGAATAACCACCGCAACATGAGCCGTAAATTTTCCAGTGTAGATGAACTCATGGAGGATTTGAATGCTTGATATAAATTATGGTTCACTGCCAGAAGATGCCATCCTGACCGAAGTCGCCCATCTC
>DAVZJH010000014.1:0-31096 GCA_052272885.1 Anaerovibrio sp.
AATGCCATAGCCTTCGGTAAATCTATTTGGTATGTAGTAATCCACCAGAGCCCCCATTTTTTTCAAGAATTTTAACAGTACCGTAGTGGCCGTAATACCATCAGCATCATAGTCACCATAAACAACTATCTGTTCCCGACTTTCTATAGCCTGACGAATCCGCTTAACCGCAACCGCCATGTCCGGCAAAAGATAAGGATCATGATAGTCCCATTTCTCTGGATGAAGGAACTCCTCCACCTTTTCCCGATTATCAATGCCCCTATTCAGCAGAACTCCTGCCAACAAAGTAGAGATACCTGTCTCTGCCGCCAAAGCCGCTGCCTGTCCTGCATCACATTTTTTTACATTCCATATCTTACGCATACAATCTCAATCCTCTATCAGACCATATTTATCAACTAAACCTTCTAAGAAAATATATTCTATATAATCTTGAAAAATCCTGCTTGTTAAATAAAAAATGTGAAATTTTTCTATGTAAGCAACAAAAAAGGAGAATTCCAGTCCAAACTCTGCAAAATTCTCCTTTTAGATCCAGCAGCGGATTTATGCCATTCGCTAACAACTAATCACTCTATTTCTCTAAAGCCCTGAGCACTGACATAATCATAAACCACACCGTACTGCAGCCAATAATCCACGCATTTAATAATAACATTCATCATATTATGAGTATTCATGGCAAAATTGCTAATATCGCAAATCAACTTTACTTCGCCAGTTTTCACATGCTGGAACTGCACTGTAACGCTATAGCGGTTGATAGACAGATGGTAAACATTGTCTGTAGCCTTCTCTGCCAAGACTAATTTGGTAGGATTGTCAGGATCTGGCTGCATAAAACCAAATTCCTTTAATCTCTCTATCAACTGTGGCTTAGTAGCCTTGTGAAACTCCGCATTGACTTTATCACGCTCTGCTTCCAGCTCTTCAAATAAGGGAAAACTTCTCATGACAATACATCTCCTTTTGCTTCGCATGAGGTATCCGTAAAAGAACACCTAGAAAAAAGAACATGCAACAAAAGCCTATGCTCCGTTGCATGTTCTATGGTTGTATTATATAACTGACAAACTCATTTGTCAACAAGGTTCCTTGCTAACAGAAAAGATTATCCTTCTATGGCTACCACCTGCAATGTACCCTCAGACACCTGGAATTTGATTTCCTGCCCTCCAAAGGACATACCATAAATCCGTTGGGCATCCTCCTGATAGGTAGGCCTGGGATCATTTTCCAGCACACCTAATAAGCCTGCCTGTTTTTCTAAGGGAATCCTAGCCAAAAGCTCTGAAGGAAAACTCACCTGCAGCTTCCGCTTCCAGCCCTGTCCTCGAAAGCCCTGGGCCGCCTCTGGATGGCTGTCCACATAGGCCAAATAAGGCTTAATATCCAATATAGGCGTACCGTTCATCAGATCCGCCCCGCTAATATGCAATATAGGTCCCTCTGGAGTATGAAGCTCTACCTTCTCCAGCTTCACACTGGACAGACCAATGGCATTAGGGCGAAAGGGAGAACGAGTAGCAAATACCCCTACTCTGGTATTTCCGCCTAAAATAGGAGGCCTTACCGTAGGGGACCATTTATCTCGCACTGCCTCGGAAAACTGCCAAATCAGCCATAGGTAATCAAAACCCTCAATACCTCGCAGGGCTGCTTCATTGCGATACTCTGGCTCAAAGACAATCCGTCCTTTCAGCTCCTGTACCACATTGCTTTGGCGGGGAATGCCAAATTTACTGTCAAAATCATTGTGAATACGTGCTATGATTTTCATAGCTTAAAACCGCCTACCCCTTCCAAGACATGGGCGCAGTCACAATTATCCTCATCAGGATCCAGCTCAGCCAGGAGAGTCATAATCAGCTTGCGGAAATTATCGCTGTTGGCAGCCATAGCATCCATAACCTCCTGATGTGTCAGCTTGGTTTCAGAAATACCCGCAGCCATATTAGTGACCATGGAAATGGTAGCATAGCACATTTCTGCCTCCTGAGCCAAAGTAACCTCAGGCACATTGGTCATACCAGCCAAATCACCACCCAGCATAGCAAACATCTTTATCTCCGCTGGAGTTTCATAGCGAGGGCCATTGGTGCACACATAGGTGCCACCATTAATCACATGAATCCCCAATCTCTTGCCAATCTCTGTAATCTGCTTTCTCAGCTCTGGGCAATATGGATCTGTAACATCCACATGAACTACCCCACGCTCACCACCTTCGTAGAAGGTGCAGACTCTATCTCTAGTAAAATCCAGGAACTGATTTGGCAGGACAAAATCTCCCAACTGCATAGCTTTGTTCAAGGAACCAACGGCAGTGGTGGAAATAATTTTTCGTACCCCCAGCTTTTTCAAGGCATAAATATTGGCTCTGTAATTAATCTTGTGAGGTGCAATAGAGTGATGGCTGCCGTGACGAGCCAAAAAAGCCACTTCCTTACCGGCATAGGTGCCAATCTGCAAAGACACCTCACCATAAGGAGTCTCTACAACCTCCTGTCTCACATTCTCCAGCATATCTGGATCATAAACACCAGAACCACCAATAACTGCTATCTTTACCATAAAAATCCCCTTTCCAAACCTTTGCACATTCTATACTATATACATTCGCCATTTATTTTATTATTCCTGCTAAAAGGCTAAAAATATCCAAGGTACACTTTATTAATATTCTAAAAACATCTGCTGCAGCTCTGCTGGCTTGTTGTTACTCAGCAGTCCCAGTTGTAATAGAATCCTTGCTTTATTTGGTGGCAAGGTATCGCTGTGTATAAATCCAGCCTCCGTCCACTGAGACAGACCTGCTTCCACTATACCCGAATAGCTTCTCGTACTGCGCACCACTGCAATCCCCTGCTGTGCAGCCTTTATAAGCACCGCCTCGGAGGTCTGATGTACACTCCCCATACCCATACCAGCATAAACAATTCCCTTGGCTCCCTTTTCTACAGCCGCCTCAGCCAGTTCTCCTTTTTCTCCAGCATGACTGTATATAATAAGCACCTTTGGCAACACAGTATCCTTATTGACAAAAAATTCACTGTCCACAGTATGCTTGCGTAGAAGCTGGATATAAAAACGAGGCTTTCCACCAGCCATTATCCCCAGCTTTGCTCCATTAGGCGCAGCAAAGGTAGCCAGATTTTCTGTATTGCTCTTTACCACATCCCGAGCACTAAAGATTTCGTCATTCATGGCAATCATTACACCTCTGCCCTTGGCCTCAGAGGCCACAGCCAGCTTAACTGCATTGTAGAGATTGGCTGGACCGTCAGCACTGATAGCAGTAGCCGGACGCATGGAGCCTGTCAATACCACCGGCTTATCACTATGAACAGTAAGATGAAGAAAATAACCTGTTTCTTCCATGGTATCAGTACCGTGGGTAATTACAATACCAGCCACATCATCCTGAGCCAACAGCTCATTGCACCTACAGGACAGCTTCAGCATAATTTCCTCAGTCATATCCTTGCTATCTATGCTGGCAATCTCCTCACCAGTAATATTGGCTACCTGCTTCAAGGCTGGTACTGCCTCCAAAAGCACCTCTACACCTAAAGCTCCTGCCTGATACCCCGTCATCTGAGTATCTGAAGCTCCAGTTCCTGCAATCGTACCTCCAGTAGCCAGTACCACCACATGAGGCAAATTAGTATCATTTGCTTTTTTCAAAATAATTCTCCCTATCAAATATGCTTAAGTCTCATCACTAAGACGATCTACAATACAAGCACAGGCTGCATCACCAGTAATATTTACAGCAGTACGCAGCATATCAAAGATTCTATCTACACCAAAGAGGATTGGCAAAGCCTCGATAGGAATACCAGCAGATACTAGAACAGCTACCACCAGAAGAGTTGGGCCTGGCACTCCTGCCTGACCAACAGCACCAAGAGTAGATGTTATGATGATAGCCACATACTGACCTACACTCAGGTCTATACCATACATCTGAGCAAAGAAGCAAGCTGCCATGGCATAATAAGCCGCATTACCATTCATATTGATTGTAGCACCCAAAGGCAGGGCAAAGGATACAACACCCTTGTTCAAGCCAAATTCCTCATTACTAACCTGCATATTCAAAGGCAAGGCTGCCATAGAGGAAGCTGTGGAAAAAGCCAACAGCTGGCATTTCCACATGCTCTTGAAGAACTGTACATAACCAACCTTCTTGGAAAACAGAGCTACAGAGCCGCCAATCATAACATAGGTTACTAGAATCAATACTGCCACATATAGAGCAATCAGATATAGAATCTTAACCAGAATAGCATAACCAAAGGTACCACAGGCATCAGCCATCAATGCGAATACACCAAGAGGTGCTACATACATAATAGCAGTCATAATCTTGATGAAAATTTCTGTACAATAGTTAAAAATCTTCATCATAAAATCCTTCTTTTCTACTTCCAGAGTAGAAAGAGCAAAGCCTATAAACAAAGCAAAGACAATAATCTGCAAAATATTGCCTTCTACCATAGCCGCAAAAGGATTTACTGGTACAAAGCCAGTAATGGTTTCCCAAAAACCAGGAATGGAACCACTCTGGGACATATCCACATCAACTCTGGCCTCGGCAATAGCATCCAAAGCAATATTAGCTCCGGGCTGGAAAGCCTCACTGAACAGAATCCCCAAAACTACCGCTACAGCTGTGGTTACACCATAATAAAGGAATGTAACCAAACCTATTTTGCCTGCACTTTTAGAATTTCCCAAAGAGGCCGCACCGCCAACCAAGGAGAAAAAAACCATTGGTACAACAATCATCTTGATAAGTGTCATAAACAGATTGCCCACTGGCGCAAACATACTGGCATCTTTCCCCATGGCCAAACCAGTTACAGCACCTAATACCGTGGCAAGGATAATCCACTTGCCCAAACTACTAAGATCGAATTTTTTCATTATTCCCTCTCCTTTAATTCCCTCTCCTTTAAAAATAAAAGGGACAGCTGTAGCCCTGTAAAACTGAACCACACCGTCCTCTTTCTTATAATAACACAGCTATATACAATATGCAAGATTTTGGACTGCAACATATCATAGGTAGCCCAATTAATATTATCCATAAAAACCCTGCCAAATAGGAATCTTCCTAGATTCTCTATATGACAGGGCTTCTATTATTTGTCTGGCAATTAATTAAACCATTTCGTTTTTAATCATGTACTCAGCAATCTGCAGGGCATTGAGAGCTGCACCCTTGCGAATCTGGTCACCACATACCCAGAAATTCAGGGCATTATCGGTGGAATAATCCTTACGGATACGGCCTACCTCTACATCGTTCTTGCCGGAGGTCTCCAAAGGCATTGGATAAATCTGCTCATCAGGATTATCAGTGAGGGTAACACCTGGGAATGCTGCCAGTACCTCACGAGCCTTTTCTACAGAAATCTCATCCTCAAACTCTACGTTTACAGACTCAGCATGGCTTCTGTATACCGGAACACGAATAGTGGTAGCAGTGATTCTCATGTTGTCATCACTCATGATCTTCTTGGTTTCGTCGATCATCTTCATCTCTTCCTTGGTGTAGAGATTATCCTTGAATACATCAATCTGAGGAATCAGATTGAAGGCAATCTGATAATGCTTAGCCAGAGACGCACCAGGCAGAATATTGGCAACTACAGGACGGCCCTCGTTAATAGCCTTTACCTGCTCCTCCAGCTCAGCCATAGCTTCCTTGCCACCACCGGATACAGCCTGATAGGTGGATACAACTATACGCTTAATCTTGGATACATTATAAAGAGGCTTCAAAGCCATAACCATAATAATGGTAGAGCAGTTAGGGTTAGCAATAATACCCTTATGCTTGGCAATAGCCTCTGGATTTACCTCTGGTACTACCAATGGTACTTCTGGATCCATGCGGAAAGCACTGGAGTTATCAATAACTATAGCACCAGCCTTTACAGCAGCAGGAGCAAAGGTCTTGCTAGCAGCGCCGCCAGCAAAGAGAGCGATATCCACACCCTTGAAGGAGTCCTCAGTAGCCTCCTCAACAGTGTATTCCTTGCCCATAAACTGAATCTTCTTACCAGCAGAACGCTTGGACGCCAGCATCTTCAACTCAGCAAATGGGAAATTACGCTCCTCAATCAAGTTCAGGAATTCCTGACCCACAGCACCAGTAGCACCCAGAATAGCAACATTGTATTTTTTCATCTATATACATCCTTTCAAATGTTAATCAATATTATTCCATAACCTTGTCCAAACCGATTACCAGACCGGAAAGGCTGCGTACCTTTTTGCAGGCCAGACATACACCTGGCATAAAGGACTCACGGTTCAAGGAATCATGGCGAATAGTCAAGGTCTGACCAAGCCCCCCAAAGATAACCTCCTGATGAGCCACATAACCTGGCAGACGAACGCTGTGGATATGCATACCATCCACATTGGCACCTCTGGCTCCCTGTACCTTTTCGCTTTCCTCTGGATTGCCCTGCTGATGAGCAGCACGCACCTCAGAAATCATAGCCGCAGTCTGGAGAGCTGTACCAGATGGGGCATCCAGCTTATTGTCATGATGAAGCTCTATAATCTCCACCTCTGGCATATATTTGGCAGCCTGCTTGGCCATCAGCATCATCAGTACAGCACCAATAGCAAAATTTGGTGCAATAAAGCATGGTGCATTGTTGTCCTTTGCCAGCTGAGCCAGCTCTGCCTTGGACTCCTCAGAAAGACCTGTGGTACCAATAACAGGAGATACTCCCTTCTTCAATGCCTTGACAGCATTGCCATATACCACATCTGGGCGGGTAAAGTCTACCATAACCTCTGGCTTGGTATCTTCAATGGCCTGGTCCAGATTGTCGGTGACAATTATACCGGATTTACCCATGCCCACCATTTCACCGGCATCAATGCCGGTTTTAATATCAACAGCAGCTACTAGCTGCAGCTCCTGGTCCTCCATAACAGCCTTGACAACTGCCTGTCCCATTCTGCCGCAGGCACCGCTGACTAAAACCTTAATCAAAGCTAACGCCTCCAAACAATATATTTCTCCTCAGTGGAGATACATTTACCATAATAAAGGAAAAAAGCCAGATATGCAAGTCTTTTCCTAAAAAAATCCACTATAAAATAACAAAAGTCCATTCATCAACCACATTCTTCAGAAAATACAGGATATTTTTAGAGATATGTTCTATATGTAGTATAAAAATAGCAGTGAGATAGCTTCCCCTCTCACTGCTTTATTTTATACCCGCTTATGCATTTTATTAGCAAATTCTTCTGCTGGCAATGGCTTGCTGAAATAATATCCCTGTATCATATCGCAATCGTATTGCCGCAGCAAATCTACCTGGAATTTTTCCTCGATGCCCTCAGCTACCACCGTTCTGCCTGTATCATGGGCTGCCTTTATCGTGTATTTAATCAGACAGCTATCCCTTTCTGGCATATCTGGCTGCCAGCTGTCAAAGAAGCTTTTATCCAATTTGAGACAGTCAATAGGCATGGAGTTGAACATACCAAGGGAAGAATAACCGCTGCCGAAATCATCCATAGCCAAGCTAAATCCGTTGGATTTAAAAATCTGTAGAAACCTTATTAACAGCTTAGAATCCACAGAAGCATCAGTCTCCAAAATCTCCAACTGAATCAAATTGGTTGGAATTTGATATTCTGCCAGCACATCCAAGGCATATGCCAGAAAGTTATTTCCCCCCACAATATTTCGTCTGGATATATTAACAGAAATTGGCACAACCTGGTAGCCAGCATCCAGCCATTGTCTTAGCTGCTGACAGGCCAGCTTCAAAACATGTCTGTCCAAAATCTCCAAATTGCCGTCCCGCTCAAAAAGAGGAATAAATCTTCCCGGTGACAGGAAGCCATGCTCCGGGCTTATCCAGCGAACCAAAGCCTCTGCTCCATGCAGCTCTGGCTCGACTCCCTTGATACCATATTTAGGCTGATAGTACAGAACAAATTCATTATTTTCTAAAGCCTGCTGGAAACTGTTCTCCAGCAGTTTTTCTGTGCGGATTTTTTCTGCCAAATTGTCATCAAAAAAACACACACCTCCCTTGTTGCTTACCTTTAACTGCTTCAAGGCGGCCCTGGCCTTGGTCAGGAAGTTTTCTGGCCAATGGCTGTCTGTATCTATAAGATTGTCCATAGCAGGCAGAGAAACGGCGCTGAGAACCAAGGTTCCCTCCCCTACATTTTCTTTTTTAATAAGATGCCAATAGACTCCAGCCGAAAGCTGAATATTGTATTTACCCTGGGCACAGTCTCCATCCTGAATCTTCTCTATCAATTCCTTCAGACGGCTTTCTACCTTTTCCTTGCTCATATCCCAGCTCACCAGATAGAAAAGACCTCCATCTCCGATATAGCATTGTTCCTGCTTCAACAGCTGGCTTCTTAGTATTTCACTTACCCGATGAAGCACATTATGAGCAAAGGATACACCTAGCAGTTCATTAATGGTTTTCATACCGCGAATGTTTAATATAGATACACAAAGGGAGCTATGCTTATTTTCAATTTCCCTCAGCATATCCCTTTTGTATTTTTCCTTATTATCTAAACCAGTTAAGCTATCAATATAAGCCAGATTATAAATTTCCTGGCGGTGCGTAACCTGCCGCATTTCTGTAATACCATAGCCAAATAGCAAAATGAGCAGCAGTATCCCTGTTACAGCAGTGGCATTGTTCAGCACCCCGTTAATGCGTTCTTGAATCACATCCATAGACAGTACATCCAGTACATAGAGGTTGTCTACCGTATCCAAGGGCATACAGGCAATATAAACCTGTCTCCCATCAGGCATGGTAACTCTCTCCACGCCAGATTTGTCCTGACGAATCTTGGTGTAGAGGTTCCGCATATCCTCTGGTGCCTCTGGCTGCTGCCAATCATGGAGCCGGATGCCTATTTGCTCTGCCAGCTCCTGATCCTTGGCCCTAACGAACACTGTGCCTTCAGAATTAATAATAAAGCTTTCATCAGGATTGATATTGGACTGTTCGTTAAACAACGTCTGAAGATTAGTCATATCCATAGTGGCATAGAGACTGCCCAAAATCCTATCATCTTTTACCACAGGCACGGAAAATACTACAGCATTAATATCCCCCAGCGCGGTATTTGGCATATAAACAATTTTTTGGCTGCCCTGCAGAGATTCCCTGATGCCGGCAAAATGTCTTAGCTGTAAATCCGGGCCTACAAGGCCTCGACCATAAATATCAATTAAGCCAGCATGATTAAACTCATTGGTTAGCAGTCTTTTATCCAAATCCAATTCCTGCAAGGACTGGCCTTTGCTAATTTCGTTAGCAGCATCATCAGCAATGGTTTCCATATTGCGAAAAATAACATCTAGCTGACCATCTACCTTAAAACGATTCTGCTCTACAATGCTTAGCATTTCTATCTGAACATTGTTTACCAGCAAAACAGAAATCCGCTGGCGAAACAGGAACAGAATTATCAAGGAAACCAGCACCAGTAGAAGTCCGGCGAAAACAATCCGCTTCATGGCAAGGGCACGAATTTTAGTTTTTTCATTTGTTTGTTCCATCACTGCTACCCTCCGTTCCCTTTACCAGCCAATCCATCTTCTGAATCAAATATTTATCCGAAAGGGCTTCCCCTTCCTTCACCATCAAACTTCCATCCTGACTATATATTGGCCCATAAAATACATCCCAGCTGCCAGACATAATAGCATTTCTGGTGGAATCTATAATCG
This sequence comes from Anaerovibrio sp., assembly GCA_052272885.1. Taxonomy (GTDB): domain Bacteria; phylum Bacillota; class Negativicutes; order Selenomonadales; family Selenomonadaceae; genus Anaerovibrio. The sequence goes on from DAVZJH010000014.1 coordinate 9,761, forward strand.
CTAGCTGCTGACTGGAAAGGGTTCCAGCTCTAGGAGGAGTAATCTTAATAACATTATTATTCAAGCCAGAATAATATATACGACTGGTAAATCTGCCGTCAATGCATTCCTTAATCAACTTGGTATAGAACTGCTTCCAATCCCATACAGCAGCGGTCAGCATAGTATCGGGGAATTGTTCCATATTGTCATAATGATAGCCAATTCCCTCAGCCCCCATAGCCTGAGCCACCTCCAATAGCTGACTGCTATTCTGATGATAAGCCACGATATCCACAGGAACATCCTCCAATAGCTTCTGGGTAACTTCCTTTTCCTTTGCTGGTGTATCCCAGCTATCTGTCCAACGCACATGAACTACAGCCTGGGGATTTACCTTTTGCACCCCTAGGGTAAAGGCATTGATTCCCCGAATTACTTCCACAATAGGCATGGCGGCCACAAAGCCTATATGATTGGTTTTGGTGCGCATACCTGCAGCCATGCCGCTAAGGTATCTAGCCTGATACATACGGCCAAAATAAACAGAAACATTAGGGGCTGTTTCTGTACCTGCACAGTGAAAGAAATAAATATCCGGATGCTGCTGAGCCAATTTAATAATGCCTTCGCCATAGCCAAAGCTGGTGGCAAATATCTCCCGGCAGCCTTCCCCAATCAGTTCTTCCCCAGCGATGCGAATTGCTTCATTATCATTGTCCGGCACAAAGGTCCTGTAATGTATCTTTACCCCCAGCTCCTTAGCAGCCTCCTCAAAGCCCTCATAATGGGCCTGATTCCAACCTGCATCGTAAATGGTACTGTCTATCAGCACACCTACATTATACAGCCGTTCATCCTCATGCACCTTTTCTGTATCCAAAAGAGAGTCTTTATATAGGAAAGCCGTAATCATCAGCAAGGCAATGATTGCAATTATGATTCCATACTGTTTGCTCCACCAGGAATTTTCCATTTCCATCCCTTATCCCCCCACACAATATAAAACTTTGCATCATTCAAATTAACGGGAAATACCCTCAAATATCCAAAGGGTATTTTTCTTTTTTTCAGAATAATCCTCCGCAGGGTAAATACGTACCATAACCTGGCTGCCATCAATCTTGGTGTAAACAAAATCAATGACCTTATCAGTCTTAAGACGTTGTTCAACAGTGGCAAAATCATAGCATATACTGAAATCTAACCAGGATACAGGATCAATAAATTTTTCTGCATATTTTCGTATAGAGCTGCGGAAAAGGAAATCATTTTCCCTTAGAATATTGTCAAAATAATTAGGACGGAAAATAATTCTAGTATCATCCGTAGCTAGATTAACAATATATACCCCTAGATAATTAGAAGCAATAGTACGCAGGAAGAAATCCTGATCCCCTTTTTCCAGAAGAATATTTTCCAATTGTTGATTTTTGCTTCTTACTTTGCCAGATTGCTTAATATTCTTGTAATACAACTCTTTGTCGCGATACATGGCCTTTTCTGCCAAGGAAATGGTATACCGCAGGAATTGGTTTTCACTTTGGAACGCCCATCCCATTGAAACATGATATTCATGCTGCCCCAAATCTGCTTTCATCTTGGCCACAGCAGTCTCCACATCCTCTGGTGTCATATCCGCAGTAAAGGCAATAAATTCATCACCACCAATGCGATAGGTATCACTACCACCAAAGGCAGTTTTCATAGCAGTAGCCACCGTTATTAACATTTTATCTCCTGCTTCGTGCCCATAGGTATTATTCAAATCATGAAGTCCGTTGGCATCAGCATAGATACAACAATAAAGATGTGGACTAGCTTCATACTTATTGAGAGCCTGTTCATAGGCATTGCGATTCATTAACCTCGTAAGCTCATCTGAATTACCCAGCTTTTGCAACAAACTATAAGCCTCCACATTCTGAATAGCCATCTGAAGGTTATCTGCAATACTTTCCAGCATTTCCTCATAACCATCTACCTTCTGCAGATTGACCACGGATAAAAAGCCCACTAACTCGCCATTAGATTTGCGTTCTGGCACAATAAATAGATTTTTTACCGTTAGAGTAGAAAGTCCTGACAACTGATTTGTTCGCAGTAATTCTGCTGTCTGCTCCTCGTTAAGATATATGCTGCGATGCCCATCTAGCAATTGACTGACATTGCTATAAACTTTCTTGCTTATAGCATCTAGAGCAGTATGATGCTCCAATGGATAGCAGAAGAAGCTCTTGCGATCTGTACCATCCATAATAGCAAAATGAACCAAATCGGCGTGAACAAATTCCTTTAATTCAGACAGTACCTCCTTAATATGCTTTTGTGTAATAGAGACACCAAAAAGATGACTTTGCATAGCATAGGAAAATTTACTTCTTTCCATATCATTATGGTAGCGATGGCGTCTTTGCAGGTTTACAAAAATAAGATAAGCTATAGCCATACAGCAGAGCAGAGATTGAATCAAGGCAAAAATCCGAATAGAGGTACGCACATTATTAAAAGCTGCCAATACAGAATGCTCCGGCTCTGTTACTTGCAGGGAAAGATTAAAGATGCCTACAGGTTGATAGCTGCTATATACATAGGCATTACGATTTTGACAGTCATATGTACTCTGACCAGCATTATTATTCTGCATATCAGTGAGCATTTGCTCAAAACTATTACCCTTAATAATAGGACAACTTGCGTAATGACTATCTTTTATATTAATATTGGTATTGGTATTGCTAATGGTATCCAGCAATATATCTCCTGTAGAACCGTCAATAAGAATTATATTAGTATTCTCCGCTGTATTCCGCATATCAAAAAAATTTCTTAGCCTATCCACGCTGATAAGGCCATAAAAAATACCATATTCACTACTATTTACAGCAAAATGAGTGCCAATAGCTATATACTTTCTTCCATCATCCCCAGTGAGAATTTCGCTAATAAATGTCCCCTTTTTAAACAACATCTCATAATTCTGAGGCGGTGTATTAATCTTTATATGATCATTTTTCTGCAGCAAAGTGCCATCAGGTAATAAAATACTATAAGAGGCCAGATTATCATTGGGAGTTAATTCATCCAGATAATTTTGCAAATCTTGACGATTTTGGAAATTTTCCCGACTTGCCAAACGTGTAATAAGCTGAAGCTGGCTCTGAGCATTACTGAAATTGGTATAAATATCCTTGCTCATCTGAATTACCATACTATCTACATTATGATAACTTCGTTGAACAATATAGTTATCAACAATTTGACTTGTATATACAGCATTGACAATAATTAATATACAAATGCATATAGCAACTAACAAATGCCTTTGCAGCTCCATAAGGCCTTTCAGCTTGCGCATTAGATCAACTCCCTCAAATTTCGGCATTTATGCGAACATATATATATATATATATGTTCGCTAACATCTTCCCTTTTAGTATATATGAAATTTGACCTACTGTAAATATTTTATCAATACATATCATCATCTTTATTATAGCTTAAAACCATGTATATGTGTCAATATTTCAAAATGATCTGGCAAATAGAAAGTGCCAAAGCACTTTTAGCTTTGGCACCTTTGCTGCTCAGATATTATCTGAGATATTTTATTGTTGCTTTCCGTACATATAGCTGAAATACTGTTGCTGCATTTCCTTACGGGTTTTGGCCGGAGCCCACAGCTCTCCTATGGCATCCTGCCGCATGGCTGCAGCCAGATGACTGTAGAGCTGAGGATTGTCCTGACTCATTTCCTGAATCATGTCCTTAACCTTCTGACGAATGGTATGTCCATCATAAGGACAAGGCGATGGTACAGGCTCAAAGCCATGATACTGAACTGCCTCTCGTATTTCCGCCTCCCGGAAGTACACCAAGGGGCGAATAACCGTCAAATCCATTTTGTCCAAATAGGTCTTGGGGGTAAAGGTATGAAGCTGTCCTGAATACAGAAGCCCCATGAAAAAAGTCTCCACCGCATCATCATGGTGATGGGCATAGGCTACCTTGTTACACCCCTGCTCCTTGGCATAGCGGTTTACAGCACCTCGACGGAAAAAGGCACAGGTATAGCAAGGATCCTTGCCTCCCTGATTCTCAATCGTACCAGCAATATCCACTGGAAAAGAAGCAAAGGGAATCCCCAGCTCCTCCATGAAGCCACGGATACGCTCTGTATCAAAATCCTCTGAAAACAAGGGATTAATAGTAAGCGCCTGCAACTGAAAATTCTTTTTCAGCCGTTTTTGCATCATAGCCATAGCATAGGCCATAAAAATACTATCCTTGCCACCAGAGATGCCTAGAAGAATTTTATCCCCTTCCTCTATAAGCTCAAACTCCGTAATGGCCCGCATCAGCTTGCTAAAATACAGCTGAGGCAATACAAACTCCTTTGTGGTCACCGTCTTTTACTCCGCTTCCTCGGCATCGCAAAGCTCGTTGTATACAGCCTGAACCTTTTCGAACTCCTCATCAGTAGGGTCTACATATTCATCCTCGCCATTTTCATCTTTCACAATTTTGGCAATGATAACATTTTCTTCCTCATCAAAGCTTTCGTCGTTCTCAACATTAAGGCCCACCAGCAGAGCAAAATCCACACCATCTACAGGAATAATCATTTCCTGCTGATAATATAAGGAATTACCTGCATCATCCTGAAACTCTACTACAATGTTTTCCTCGTCCATAATCTCTTCATTTGCCATAATAACACCTCATTTTCTAAAGCTATATATCAATCTCTAATCTGATTGTACCCTAAAGCCTACTGCCTGTCAAAACATTAAATCCTCGGTAGGGGTTCCGGCCAGATTTTTGCTACGATAATAGCTAACCACCTTGGTCATAAAATCCAGAGCTGTCTTAACCACAGGATTGCTCTCAAAATAATCAATATGGCGGGAGAATCTATTATTTACCAACAGATAAAGAACCTCCAGACGCTTGATGCGCTCCTTCTTACTGGTAACAATCTGGTCAAAGACCTCCAGGGTAGTTACAAAATCATAAAGGAAAGGTACACACAGCTTAGTACTGCGCATGGAGGCACCAATGCCAGGAATCTCGGCCACAATGCGGCAGATTTCTTCATCCTTTACCTCCTGCTGACCAGACTGAGTAGCCCGCAAATCATGCAGGAGACAGTTGTTATGGGCAATACTATTGCGGATATTTCGGACAGAGTAAAAATAATCTGACTCCACATGCTTTTGATTGTATTTGCTGTAGTAGAAATCATATAGCACAATCAAATTGGTAAAAGTCAACACCTCAATAATATTCCATACGGCAAAATTGCCTTTATATTTGTTAATCAAACCGGCAGTATAAGGAGCCTTCTGCCGTTCAATCTCCCGGCCCAGCCAAGGATGCTTTTTCAAAAGCTCCGCCACAATCTTGTAGCCATCCTCCCGCTTATTTTTCTCCAGGGAAGCCAGCAAATTGATTTTGGCATAATGCTCCACATCCATAACAATAGAGAACATGACTCGCCGTAGATAAATATCCAGCAGGGACAGCTCCTTAAGATAAGCAAAGTCCAGATTCACATACTGACCTGCCTTATCCCCTGTAGTACATTTGGTATAGTTATTGGCGTAGAACTTCAGACGAAAATAATAGGTATGATTGGCTAGAAACTCCTTTGCCTCTTTTTCGTCAATCATCTCAAATTTAATGCCCTTGCTTTTCATCTGCTGAATCTGTCCATCTATGCTAAATTTCTCTCTGGGCATAGTCACACCTCCTTATATTGCTTTCACCTAAAAATTATTTATGTTTTAGCTTTTCTGCCAGCATATCTGCTGCCGCCAGCATGCCCACAATCATGGCAGATGGTCTTGGAGGACAGCCTGGCACGTACAAATCTACTGGTACCACCTGGTCAGCAGCGCCTACTAATGCATAGGTATCCCCATAGGTTTCACCACCAGCTGCACAGGCACCACAGGCCATAACCAGCCTTGGCTCCGGCATAGCCTCATAGCTCATGCGGAGAGCCTGCTCCAGATTGCGGGTTACTACACCTGTTACCATCAGCATATCTGCATGGCGTGGCGAGGCTACAAAGGCTACACCATAGCGATGCAAATCATAATATGGATTGCTCATGGCACCCATTTCAAAGTCACAGGCATTACAGGAACCTGCATCCAGATGGCGGACATGAAGAGAACGGCCCAGCTTCTGCTTTAATACCTCTGCCACAGCCTCTTGACCAGCCGCTAAAAGATAAGGCATAGCATCCTTGCTGGAATGATGGATAACCTTGTCCTCCTTGCCCTCCTGCAGAGCAATAGAAGCACAGGCCTCTACGCATTTACCACAGAAAAGGCATTTTTTATAATCAATTTTGTAGCCATCTCCCTGAACCTGAAAGGCACCCACAGGACACACAGCCTGACAATGCTCCAGCATTTCTGGAGAACCACTGCCTTCAATAGTTCCCCGAAATCTTTCGCTGCCCTCAAGGGAAATCTGCTCAGTGGCAATTTTATCACGAAAAATTCTTTCCAATACCTTAAACACAGCTCTCCCCCTTATCTATCAATACAAGCATAGCAAAGCTCAAAGCTCTTATTTATCAACGGAAAATCTGGAATAATATCCCCCTGCACCGCAATGGTCAGGGCAGGCCAGTTAGGATAGGAAGCACTGCGGACAAAGAGGCGGTCAATTCGTCCCTCATTATCCAAAGCCACGTACTGGAAATTGCTGCCACGAGGGGATTCGCAGATACCCCAGCCTTCTCCCTGACAAGGAGTCAGCTCTACCTTAAGCTCCATACCGTGACAATTACGCAGCATATCCAAAAGCTTATCCATCATTTCAAAGGAAGCAGACAGCTCACCTATACGCACCAAAAGGCGGGCAGCCACATCTCCCATAGTCATGGTATATGGCTCAAAGCCCAGCTCAGGATAAACGCCATAGGCAAAATCCTTACGGCTGTCATGAGCATAGCCGCTGGCTCTAGCCCCTACCCCAACCATAGCCAAATCCTTGGCTGTCTGATTGCGGATAATACCAGTAGTGCGAACACGATTTTGGAAGTTCTCCTGCTCGCGGAACATGGCCGCCAAATCCTCCACACCCTGAGCCGTAGCATCCATAACCTCATGGATATGCTCTATAAGCTCTGGAGTAATATCCTGACGAACTCCTCCCGGTACAATAACACCCCGCAGGAATCTATTGCCAGCCACAGCCTCACAAAGCCGCATCAGCTGTTCCTTCAGCCTGCTGCCCAGACTGATAGCAGGATTAAAGCCTACACCTGCTGGCATATTGCCCAAATCTCCTACATGATTGGTAATACGCTCCAGCTCTGAAAGCAAGGTGCGGATAATCTCTGCCCTGCGCGGTATAGCAACTCTTGCTGCCTTCTCCACAGCCTGACAAAAACTCCAGGTGTTGGCCACACTGCAGGCCCCACAAATGCGCTCCACAATATGAAGAGCTTCCTCTGGCGTTTTACCCTCTACAGCCTTTTCAATCCCTCGATGAGTAAAGAACAGCTTGGCATCCAGCTGCAGCATGGCCTCGCCAGCCTGACTGAAACGGAAGTGGCCTGGCTCAATAATACCGGCATGAATAGGTCCTACAGGCACCTGAAACAGTCCCTGTCCCTTGGCGGAGCGGATTTTGTATTTGCGCTCCCCCCGTACCTTGGCATTAACAGCCACTGACTTCCGGAGAGGATGAAAATCCTCTGGAAAACTTTCGTGAAGCACCAACGGACGCAAATCCGGATGTCCCTCTGGCACCAAGCCAAACATATCATGGATTTCCCGCTCGTACCAGGCAGCTGCTGGAATAGCGTGGGTAAGGCTCTCATAGCTAAGAGGCCCCTCTGCTGGGAAAACACCCTTTACAATATGTACATCCCTTTTCTCAGGCACTTCAAAACAACAATAAATGGCATAGCCTGCCCCATTTAAGGTTTCATCCCGGCCAAACATAGCGGTGAGAGGGTGCTTGCCCTGCTCATATACCTGCAGAGCCACAGCCAGCAATTCTTCTGATGAAACAACCTGCTGCATTAGTAAACACCTCCCAGAACAATCTGTGCTGCATGCTGCAGCAGAGTATTCAATACATCAATCTGGCTAAGTCCTGCACTAGCTACACAGCTAAAAAGCAACAGACCAGCCAAGGTCAGTGAATCTACCACCCCAAAAAGCTCTATAGCATGCTTGCGCTTGGACTGACCACCAAACATACGCATAACATGGTAGAGAATGCCAATCAGCATACCAGCCAGTAATACCAGCATCAAAATACCCAGCCAAGGATGCTCAGACTGGAAAAACCCAAAGACAATAAAAAATTTGCTAAAAAAGATACCAAAAGGAGGCATACCCAGAATGCCTACAATGCCCAGCAGCCAGAACAATGCTGTTCTAGGAGTCTGACTCATCATACCATGGATGCGCATCATATTTTTGGTGCCAAATTCCTCCATAATAGTACCTGCTGTATAAAACAAGGAATATTTCACCAAAGCATGATTAAACATATGCAGTAGCATAGCCTGAGCTGCCATAGGCACAAAGAGTCCCAAGGCCGCCATCATCAAACCAAAATTTTCCATAGAAGAATAGGCCAGCATACGCTTTACATCTCTCTGTACCAGCACAAATGGCACTGCCATAGCTACGGTAAATAGACCAAAGAACAGACACAGCCCGCTGACAAAATCCACCCCAATAGCTGGCAAAAGAATAATCATATTGCGAATCAGAGCATAAATTGCACAGATACACAGGGCACCAGACAAAAGGCCACTGGTCAGAGCCGGAGCCTCAGAATGGGCATCTGGCAGCCAGGCATGCATAGGTGCCAAGCCAATCTTGGTGCCATAGCCTACAAAAAGGAAGCAGAAAGCCAGCTTGGCCATACCGGTATCAATATTATCCACATGCTGAGCCAGATACAGCCAATCCAAAGGATTGGTATTGCCTACACAGGTCAGCTGGATATAATAAACCAGAATAGTTCCCAGCAAAGCCAAGCAAATACCTACGGTACATACCATAACATATTTCCAGGCCGCCTCCAGAGAGGTGCGTGTAAACTTAAAAGCCACCAGCAAGGCGGATACCAAGGTAGTTGCCTCAATGGCTACCCACATCAGGCCAAGATTGTTGACAGCAACTACCCCCAGCATAATCCAGACAAACATATGAGAAAGAGCGTAAAAACGCCCCTCCAATCGACCAAATCGCCGAAGATAACCATAACGCTTGTTGGTATCTCTATCCAAATAGGCCTTACTGGTCCAAGCAAAGGCCAGATACAAGGTACCAATAATCAAAAGCATCCAAACGCTTAGAGCGTCCAAATACAGATATTCATCCCTATAAGGAGAATTTACATCAAAATTTAATACCAACTGCACCAACACTACAAAGACAGCTGTAGCTGTAATACGGTTCAGCCAATGCAGTCCATCCTTGGGCAGTAAATTGGTTGCCGAAATCAAACTGAAGATTACAGGCAACACCAAGATGATATATATAAGATCACTTATACTAAGATTCATTTCATTACCCTTTCAGTTTTTTCATTACACTGGTATCAGTAGTCATAAAGGAAAGGCGCATTCTGGAGGTCAGGATTACCAATACTACTACAGCAATCAGCACATCCAAAAATACACCTAGCTCCACCACCAAAGGCAATCCCTGAGTCAGCAAAAGGCCTAAGAGATAAATACCATTTTCTAGTGTAATCAGGCCCACAATCTGAATAATGGCTCTTTTACGCAGAACCATCATGGAAAGGCCTGTCATAATCATCAGAATAGAAGCCGCAATAATATCCCGCCCAGCAGAGCCTGGCAGTAATCTCTCTACCAAGGTATAGCCCAGCACCAAAAACAAGGCGGCAGCCATAGTGGAATAATTAACATTACTCTCAGACAATATCTCCCGCTCATTGGTCAGCTTGCCTACCAGATGGAGAACAGCTCCTGGAATGAAAATAACCTTTACCGCCAAGGTCAAAAGACCTGGCACAAATGCATGAAACCCGCTGCTATAGGAAAGTCCCAGCCAGAAGCAGGCACAGGCAATAATCAAAGACTGGCTGGCCATACAAATAACCGCCCGTCTCAAATCCGTAATTCTGGTTTGGAGAAAAACAACGAGAACCAGAAAAACAACTAAATAATCCATATCTTCCAGTCCTCCTTATTCTGCAATAATAGCCAAAAGCAGCAGCACAATAGCTGCGCCCATATATACACGCACCTTGAATAATCTCATCTTGTTGTTGAGAATCTCCACCAGGCCAATCAATACTGCTCCAAAGAGAATCTTAACTGCCAAAGGTACAGCCAAAGGCAAATACAAGGCACCAAAAAGTGTCAGGAAAACCATTATCTTCAGCATACTGCCCAAATGAATCAAGGTAAGCAAAGGACCAGAATATTCCAAGGTCATGCCCTCATGAATCATAGTCAGCTCCAGATGGGTATCAGGATTGTCCACTGGCAGACGGCTATTCTCAGCCAAAATAACCAGAAAAAAGGCTACACAGGCCAAGGCAGCAGAAACTGTAAAATAAGCTCCATCATAATCAATAACCATGCCAGAAAGGGTGGTGCTATGGTAGCGCAGGCTGTTAATCAAAATAGCCAGCATCACCGCAGGCTCCACCAAAACAGAAACATAAACCTCACGGGAGCCACCCATGCCGCCAAAGGCGGTAGCAGCATCCATAGAGGACAAGCACATAAAGAAGCGGCCTAAAGCCAGAATATAAACAAAAATAAAAGCATCACTAATGCTAATCTGACCAGCCAAAAAACCTGGCACCATGGAAGCTGCCAAAAAACTGGTAATAAAATACACAGCAGGAGCCACTACAAAAATAATGCTGGTATACGGTGTAAGAATAGTAGGCTTCTTCCACCATTTGGCCAAATCAAAATACTCCTGCAGAATGCTGGCTCCCTGTCTTTTCTGCAAGAATGCCTTTACTTTATTAATAATACCTGCAATAAGAGGAGCAAAGGCCAAAAGTAGCAGCGCCTGCACAATATTCAGCGCCAGCCCCTGAAAAACATAGCCCATTACATAACCCCCCAGATTAAAACAAATATCATAGCAATCATTGTGTAGCCAATATACAGGCTAACACTGCCCTCCTGAATATGTCTAAAGGCCGAGGATGAGCTAATCATCCAAGTCTGGATAGGCTTGTAAAGCTTTTCGGTAAACAAATCAGGAATCTCCAGATGTACCTGCAGCTTGCGGCCGAAATAATCATGCTCCTTGCGAATATACTCAGTACGACGCTGAGGATTCAAAATGGAGTCAAAGGCGCGGCGCAAAGGCTTGCTAAAGCCTGTCGCACTGTACTGCTGACGCTCAGTAGGCACAGTACCACAATTCCAAGTAACCTCACGGCGCTGGAAGCCACCACCAAAGCAGGCCACCGCAATAGCCACAGCCACGGCGATTACTAAGGTTACAGCCAAAATAATCACAGGGCTGTAAATAGCATAGTGGCCGCTGCCACCCCACATAATTCCCAAAGGATTCCCCATAGGAGCAGTCATAGGGCCTGCCACCAGCATCTGCATAGTATTTACCACTGGATCTGGCAAAATACCCACTGCCACCACCAGAACAGCAGCAATACCCATGCCCAGCAGCATAAAGAATGGCTGCTCATGAGCCTTGTCCACAATATGGCTTCTAGCTCGGCCCAAGAAAGCGGTAGCATACAGGCGGACAAAACAGCCCAGCGCAGTAGCACCAGTCAAGCCCAGCAAAATAAAGGACAGCACCACCAAAAGTCTCAGCTCTGGCGTACCTGCCTGCTGAGCCAGAGTAATAAAGCTCTGCAGCACCAGCCACTCACCTACAAGACCACTGGTAAAAGGCAGGGAGGACAATGCCATAGCACCTATCAAAGTGAAAAATGCAGTATATGGCATTTTCTTCAAAAGACCACCCATTTTTTCTATATTTTTGCTGCCAGTAGCATGCATAACTGCACCAGCACTCATAAACATCAAGCCCTTCATCAGGCTGTGACTAAAAGCGTGAACAGTAGCAGCAGTAAAGGCTACAATAGCCAAAGGCATCAGATGCATGGACATAAGCAGCATGCCACAGCCAAAGGCACCAAAAATAATGCCCATATTCTCTACAGAGGAATAGGCCAAAATTCTTTTCATATCCACTTCCATAGTGGCATAAAGCACTCCCAGAAAAGCAGACAGCAAGCCTACAATCATGACAATCAGGCCATACCAGATATTATCCATACCAATAAACTGGAAAGCAAAACGGCCAAAACCATAGAGAGCCACCTTCAGCATAACACCACTCATAAGAGCAGATACATGGCTAGGTGCCGCTGGATGAGCATTAGGCAGCCAGGTATGGAGAGGCATCAAGCCAGATTTCAGAGCAAAACCTGCAAAGGCACAGCCAAAAGCAATATGCTTCAGGGGACCATCCAAAGTATTCTGCATCATATCCACAAAGAAAAAGCTGGCAGAATGACTGCCTAAAAGATAAAAGGCCACCAAAATAGCTGCGGTGCCCAAATGCGTCATGACCATATACTGATAGGCTGCTGATACAGTTTCCTTCCGGTCAGCCTCATGGTTTACCAGCAGGAAGGATACTAAAGCCATAATCTCCCAGGCCACAATAAAGGTAAAGGCATCTCCAGCAATCAGCACTGCCACAATGGAAAGGAGGAAAAGATTCCACAAGCCAGTTAAGGTCCGAATCCGGCTGCCCCAGTAGCCCTTGGCATAATCTAAAGCATAAATGCTGATAAAGAAACCAGCAATACCTGTTATTGCTAAAAATACACTGCTCCAGCCATCAGCTGCCAGAGAATAGCTTCCCCAGCCAGTGTCCACCAACAGTCCGCCTACAGGCATAACAAGATAGCAGATACTTATAACAGCCACCATGCCGCTGGCAATGATGGCACAAGCTGTACCTGCATAATGTGCGGCCATTTCCAGCTTGTGAGGCCAGATAATGGTCATTGTTCCCAGTAAGTAAATCAGCAGGGAACATAGTAATAAATCCATTTTGTCAACTCCTAAATGATTCCATTATTTTTTATGTAAAAGCTGCTCTCTTTCCCCCTCTGGCACCAGGCTTCCCCCAGTGGCCCAAATAATATGAGTAGCTCTTTCCATACATCTATTAAGATTGTTATCATATCTGTATTCGTCCATAACCGCAGAATGTCCCATGCACACAGGGCCATGAATGACAGCACAGGCACTTGGCTCCAGGAAGATACCCTCCTCCTGCCACAGAAGCTTCATATAGTCAAAAATACGCTTATCCTTAATGGTAAAACTGCCACTAAGGAAAGGCATAATATATTCTCCAATAAAGCCAGAGGAACGACCTACAGCCAAGCCATCCGCCACAGTATTGCCAGAAAGGCCGATATCCTGCACGGAAATATTGTGGAACAGGCCTGTAACCATGCCCAACAGCATACAAGGTGCCTGAGTTGGCTCAATAAAGAAGCAATGTACATTTTCACCGAAAATCTGCTTCAGACCAAAGGTAATACCACCTGGAGCACCACCTACGCCACAAGGCAGGTATACAAAGAGAGGATGCTCCTTATCCACCACAATATGCTCATGTTCCAGCTGAGGCAACAGCATCTTAGCTGCTACGGCATAACCCAAAAACAGCTCATGGGAATTTTCATCGTCAATGAAATAACTATCCTCATCCTGCTGAGATTCAGCCCGGCCCATTTTTACTGCTTCATTGTAGTCCCCATCATATTCCATTACAGTAACACCCTTGCTGCGAAGAAGCTCCTTCTTCCACTCCTTGGCCTCAGCAGACATATGAACAATAGTCTGATAGCCCAGGGCTGCACCTACAATGCCTACAGCCAGGCCCAAATTACCGGTGGAACCTACCTGCAGCTTCTGAGTAGCAAAGAACTCCTTAGCCTCGCTGTCTGCCAGCTTGGTGTAATCATCCTCATAGCCAATGAGTATACCATGCTCAACAGCCAGCTTCTCAGTGTGCTTCATCACCTCATAAATACCGCCTCTAGCCTTAACAGAGCCTGCCACTGCCAAATGGCTGTCCATCTTCATCATCAGCCGCCCCTTGATATCAGCACCAATGCGAGAATTATTCAAGGCCCGCTTCAGCTTGGATACCTCCACCAAATCCGAGTCAATCATACCATTGCGATCCTCTGTTTCTGGAAACAGAAGCCGCATAAGAGGCGCAAAACGACGCATTCTGGCATAGGCTGAATCTATATCTGACATGGTTAAGGCTGAACGAAGAACCGCATCATCATTATTCATCTTCATGGGGTTGGACCATTCCACCTCAATGGCATTTCTAATATCAGTCAGAAGAATCTCCCGACGCTCTAAGGATGAAAGGCTGTCTATTTCCATGATAAAACCCTCCTAAGTATATAAATAATTTTTCGCACAAAAAGAAAACCGCGCAATCATAAGATTCCACGGTAAATATTATACATAATCCTAAGCTTTGATTCAACTATGTTTATTTAAATACTCTACAAATTCATTTTCTGGCAAAGGCTTGGAGTAATAATAGCCCTGCACATAGTCACAGCCCATGCTCATCAAACGCTGCCGCTGCTCCTCAGTCTCTACACCCTCAGAAAGCACCCGCAAATTCATATTCTTGCACATATCAATGATATATTGCATCATCTTATCATTATTTTCATTCTGCTTCTGGCGAATAAAGCTCATATCCAGCTTTACCACATCAATATCCATATGGCCAAACATGCTGAGAGAAGAATACCCTGTGCCAAAATCATCCAATTCTACCACAAAGCCTTCCTTATGCAAGGCATTAACATTTTTGATAACAATTTCAGGATTATCAATATAGGCAGATTCTGTAATTTCAATATGAATATCCTTAGGCTCCAGATTGTATTTCTTTATCAAAGGCATGAGCAGCTCTTCCCCATGAAAATACATAAAATCCTTCCGGGAAATGTTCAGAGAAACAGGCACAGTTTTCAGCTGCTGTTTTTTCCATCGCTCTATAGCTGCACAGGATTCCTCCCATACATAATAATCCATATGGGACACAAAGCCATTTTCCTCAAAAATAGGCACAAAATCTGCTGGAGACATAAAGCCGTACTTAGGATGAATCCAACGCACCAAAGCCTCTGCTCCCACCAGCTTACCTGTTTGAATATCATGCTTTGGCTGATACCATACCTGGAATTGATGCTTGGTAATAGCCTCCTCCATGTTTTCCAATATCTGCTGACTCTTTAGCGCCCTACTGCGAAGGGATTCATCATATACCTTTACCCGCTGCTTGTAAACATTCTTTATCTTGTCCAAAGCCATAACAGCTCTATCACACATAACGCTTACTGGCAGATTATGATCAACCCGCTCGTAAATGCCAAACTTCTGCATAAAAGGAGGCAATCCAGACTTCACCTGCTCATATTCATGAAATTCCTCTGACTGCTGTTCCACTAGCTTCTGATGGATATTCACCGAATGAGGCAGCAGCTGTACAAAGGTAGCATCATCCAAACGTCCAAAAATATTCCGCTCAAATTCGCTGACATCATGATTCTGAGCTACATAGCGAAGAATGGCTTCTCCCTGATTAGTGCCATATTGTTCATTAATATTGGCCAGATTAACCACATGGGTACATACCAAATCAAATTCCTCATCAGGGTATTTGGCCAGTACACGCTCCGCCATATGCATAAAATAATCACGGGTATAGCAATTGGTCTGATTATCCAAACGAAGAATATTCAGCATAACAGTTTTTTCATGCAAAGCAATAGCCCGCTGAATACGGCTCAGCAATACATCTGGGTTAAATGGCTTGGCCACAAAATCCGTAGCTCCATCCTTGAGGCATTCTGCCTCCTCCTCAGGCGTACTGTCACTGGTTAACACCAACACAGGAATCATCTTGAGAATCTCATCCTTCTGAAATTCCTGCAGGAAAGTATAACCATCCATAATAGGCATATTCAAATCTAACAAAATAGCACTGATCTCTGTACTATGCTTGCGAAGATAGTCCAAAGCCTCCTGACCATTGGCCAGCTCCATAGTCTTATAATATCTATCCAAAAAATAGCTTAATGTGGTACGCTGCAACTCTGAATCATCCACGATTAGAATTGTTTTGTCCCCCACTAGCTGTTTTTCCTTGAGAGAAAGCTTGGCTTCCTTGTCCAGCTCCCTTTGATGTTCCTCGTTAATATCCCGAACGCAGATAACAATACCTCTATGCTTATCATTATACTCACGGCTAGGAATAACCTCCAACATATCCCAGCGATAACGGCCCCCTTTGGCACGCCGATAGGTTATACTTAAATATTCCTTGCCATCGTCCAGAAGCTGCCTCATTTTGTCAAGATCAAAAAATTCCGCAAACTCTCTGGCATCCTCAGCATAAACCAACCCAAAAGAAGTAAGATATTCCGTCAGACTTTGAATATCAAAATCTCTTTTCTCCAACAGTGCCTTGATACCCTGCTCGCTGGTCTGAATACAATGATAGGAGCCATCTCCCAAATCCACATATATAATTGTATGATATACCTTGCGTATTACCTGTAGAATATCATCTATTTCCTTTGTGTTCAGCATTTCTGAAGTCATCAATACTCCACCTGCCTCTCAAAATATTCTATACACCGCCTACCCCATACTCACCTATATTTTATACTGATTTAACAAATTTAGCAATGGATAAGTAGAAAATAATTCCATAGAAAAAATGGATATCAGCCTTTGGGGCCAATATCCATCTTTCCTGTCCCTTTTTTCTTATCTAATGTCCACTAGTAGATAAGTATTAATACAACAAATCTTATTTTTCCAGAGCATCCCAAGCATCGTTAGCCCGCTTTACAAACAGATCACGAACAGCCTGGTTCTCGCCGATACCATGAATGTAAGGAACTACCTCAATGCCCTCAGCCTCCAAAATGGACTTGTGGGAATCTTCCTCGTCACCAGCCATATCGTTGTTAGCATGGTCGCCAGCAACCATCATGATTGGCATGATAGTAACCTTCTTAATCTTCTGAGCCTTCAGCTTTGGAATAATGGTTTCCAGATTTGGCCAGCCCTCTACAGTCTCAATGAATACATTGTCATAGCCCATTTCATGCAGCTTAGCCTGCATTACAGAATAGTAAGCATTGCTGGTGTTTGGAGTACCATGAGCCATGATCACAATACCCTCGCCCTTCTTGGTCTTAGGGAACTGGGTAGCATAAGCAGCCATAGTCTCAGTTACATCATCATCCTGCCCCTCCTGACCCTGCCAGTACATCAGTGGAGTGCCCAAGGTAAGCTTCTTGAAATCCTGCTTGTAGTTCTCGAATACACCCAAATCGTAATCATATTCCATACCAGGAATAACATCCAGAGTTGCCAGAGCTACACGGGTATATCCCTCAGCCTTCAGCTGAGTCAGAGCTTCCTCAGGAGTTGGGAAGGTAATGCCTTCATTTGCCTTTACACGGTCAATAATGATGTGGGAGGTATAAGCGGTAACTACCTTTACACCAGGATGTGCAGCCTTGATGCCATCAATAGTAGCATCAATGGTCTTAGCACGAGTGTCGGTGAAGGTGGTGCCAAAGGTCATAACTACAATGGCATCCTTGTTAGCCAGGTTCTGGAGAGCAGGGTTCTCATAGGTGCGTACACCCATCTGAGCAGCAGCCAGCAGAGCAGGAGTAGCAGTCTTTACCTCTGGGTTCAGCTCATAAGCAGCCTCGGTAGGAGCTACATTAGTAGAGAAAACGGCACCAACTGCAACAGCAGCTACAAAAAATTTTTTCCAGTTCTTCATAAAAGAAATCCCCCTTAAAAATAAGAATTATATTGTAATACCTTCCCTTGAAGGCTTATTACCACGTTACATCCCATACATTTCATTGCATATTATTTTTCTAAATTGCTGTTTTTTCGGAGCAAGTAGAGGAAATATGGCGTACCCAGAAAGGCTGTCATAATGCCTACATTTACCTCATGCTTTTCTATCAAAACCCTACCAAGAGAATCACAGAACAGCAGGAATACTCCCCCAGCCACAATACTGGCTGGCAAAAGATATTTGTGATTTGGCCCTACCAGCATTCGCATCATATGGGGAATTATTAATCCCACAAAGCCAATGCTGCCGCTGATACATACGCTGGTAGCTGTGGTCATAGCAGACACCAAAAGGAGAATCAAACGATATCTGCCTACTGGCATGCCTACAGCCTTGGCCTCGGCTTCACCCAGGGCAAGAATATTTAAATGCCTTGCCATTAGCAGCATAATACCAATACCTAAGGTAATAGGACCAATTCCCATCAGCACATGCTCCCAGCGACGGTAATCCAGACTGCCTACAGTCCAGAAAAGGTACTGCTGCAGCTTGTATTCATCCATAACCACAAGCATAGCCGCCGTTATGGCTCCTAGCAGCATACCTACCACTACGCCAGATAAAAGCAAGGTCAACACTGGAATCCTGCCGTTACGAGTAGCCAAACCAATGGTAATCAGTACAGCTGCAATGGCACCTACAAAAGCAAAGGCCGGCATAGCAAACATATTAACTGCATTAACGCCCAGAGTAATGGCCAATACGGCACCTACAGTGGCACCACTGGAAACACCAATGATGCCGGGATCAGCCAAAGGATTGCTAAACAACCCCTGTAATATGGTTCCTGAGGCAGCCAGGCCAGCCCCTACCATAAATCCCACCAGAGTTCTGGGGGAACGAATAAACATCAACACAGCCTCCTGCTGGGCAGAAACCTTTACCTCCTCTAGCATAGGCAGACCCAGCTGATGACAAAACCATGCTGTTACCTGCACAAAGCTCAAATCATATTGACCTGCTGAGAGAGAAAAAGCAAAGGTAAATACCACCAGAGCTGCTAATATGCTGGCTACCAGTTTACGATGATATATCATAGAGCCTCACCGCCCCTCTGATAATCTACACCAATAATGGTATCTAAAAGCTCCCTCTTGGCAGAAGTCAAAGGCAGCTCCTCTGTATAGATATCTGCATGACCGGTTTCCAGATTCCGTCTGGCATGAATAGAGGTGCCATAACCTGCCGAAAGCAATTCATCTGTCAGCACCTGCCGAGGAGCAGCATCTGCCAAAACATTTCCCTGCTTCAACAGAACGAGACGGCTGCAATATCTATCCGCCAAATTCAGTTCATGGACTACCATGACTACAGTTTTGCCTCTAGCTGACAGCTCGCGGCAAAAGCGGAAGATTTGCTCCTGATAAAACAAATCCAAGCCAGCCGCTGGTTCATCCAAAAACAACACCGGCGTCTGCTGAGCCAATACCTTGGCCAACAGCACCCTTTGTCTTTGTCCACCAGATAAAGCCCGTATAGGCCTATCTGCCATATCAAATACATCTGTATATTTCATACATGCTTCAATGATACGGTCATCCTCATCTCCCTGCTGCTGCCACCATTTTTTATATGGATAGCGGCCAGCCATAACCATATCCCGCACTGTATAATCAAAGGTCAGCTCTACCTGCTGCTGCAGATAGGCAATCTTTCTAGCCAGCTCCCGCTGAGAATAATCCTGAACCCTGCGATTCGCCAGTAAAATCTCTCCCTTATTCAGAGGTAGGAAGCCTCGCATAGATTTCAGCAAGGTGCTTTTGCCAGCACCATTCTTGCCTATAATACCTACAAAATCTCCTGCCTGAATAGAGAAATTCAAATCATGAAGAATCCTCTCTCCCTTGTCATAACCAACTGTTACATCATTTACCTGAATAATAGTTTTCATGCTATCTTCCTCGCTGTACTATCATTCAATATCTTAGTCTACTGCGGAGAGATGCTGCTGATCTTCCAGCTTGAACTCATCTCCGTAGACAGTGTAGGCTATTTCCTGTACAGCAAAGCAGAAATCCTGAGATGCAGAATATATATAAGAATCCCTTGGCTCCTTGATGCTGCCGCTCTGAATCGCTTTCATCTGCTGCAGAGCAGGATCCTTCAGGTATTTGTCATGGAATTTCTGAATATCAAAGGTTCCATGAGCAGTATAGGTTGGCAGGAAGATAATGTCTGGATTCATCTGCACCATCATTTCCTTGGTAAGCTTGTCTCCTCGCTTTAAACCATATTCAGAAAGGCAGTTGGTTACACCTGCCAGCTGACAGGCATCATCATAAATACAATCCTTACCGCCGTAGTTGCTCATCAGAGAAATCAGCAGAACCCTTTTCCGCTGGTCCTGTGGAATCTTGTCTACCTTGGTTTTGATTTCAGCCAGCTTGCTGTCCATCATGGAGATAAGCTTTTCCCCTCGCTCTGGCTCTCCTACAGCCTTGGACATCAGGGTAATATTATCTCGAATATCCTGCAAGCACTTTGGCCCCTTCATAACTACTACCTTGATACCCATATTACGCAGGGAATCAACATAGTCTATATCTCCCCAGTCCGGAGCAATAACCAAATCTGGCTCCATAGCCAAAATCTCCTCTACCTTGGGGTGACGCACCTTGTTAGGAATATCCTTACCCAGCTCAGCTATATTGGAGCTGATAGGATCATCCACTAGATTATTGGCACAAACCACCCGCTCTGGCTTTACCAATCCCAACAGGATATCATCTGTACTGAGAGTCATGCTGACTATCCTGGTTGGCTTCTGAGCAAAATCTACCTCAACTCCCTGATCATCCACTACCTTGTAGCTGCTTGCTGACTGCTGAGACTTATTGCTGCCACAGCCTGCTGCAAATAGCATAGATACAAGCAGCATGGCCAAAGCTGCCAGCGTCAAGGAAAGATTATTTCTAAATTTGTTCATTGTTTTACCTCGCTCCTTTTCCTGCCCAATCGCAAAAAAGGCTTTTCCCTCCAAGCAGAAAGAAAAGCCATACCTTCATAGCCTATTGGCTACAAATCCCCTTCCCATCGCTCGCAGGTCCGACAAAAACTGCCCTAGGCAATCCTTGCTAACGGTGATTGTTAAGCAGGCAATTCTTCTGGCTTAGGTTCATTGCTTCTCTGCGCCTTCCCAGGACGCATCCCAGTGACATAACTTATGCAGAGTTACTCCCCTTACAGCGGCGGGACCGCATCGGCTTGTACCGACTTTCTTATTAAGTCTCTTGTCCCTAAAAGGGACAGGCGACACCTGCTCCACTTATTAACTTTTGGGTAGTCATGTATTTGTACTACCAATTTATTCATAGTATATGCCGAAAAAAGACGTTTGTCAATGCAGTTTATAATTATGTTCACAATGCATAATTGTAATTACCAAAGCCCAATA